>CAXUCT010000158.1:1244-7353 GCA_964249415.1 uncultured Bryobacteraceae bacterium
AGGACGCCGATGGTGGTGGTCTTGCCCGCTCCATTGGGTCCCAGGAGTCCGAAGATTTCACCGCGGCGCACGGCAAATGAAACATCGTCTACGGCATTCATTTTGCCTTTGGGGTAACGCTTGACGAGATTTGTGACGGTGACGGCAGTAGCATCTGCCGCGTGTTCGTTCGTGAGGGCGGGCACAAAGGTTCGGAACCTATTATGCACGGCGGCGAAGGAGGCAGCTCAGTAATCAGCTTTCCCGGGGTAGTTGCAGTTGCTTGTAGTCGTGTCCGGTTGCTTCTGCCAGCGCTTGGACCACGAGTTCATGGTCGAGTCTTTGCGGCAGCCCGGAAACGGTTACTGATCCGATCACGCCGGCTGCGGCGACGATCAGCGGAAATGCTCCGCCGTGGGCTGCGTAATCGCCCAGCGTTAAGCCGAACTTGCTTTCGAGCGTGGCGTTCTTGTTCTGTAGCTCCAGGGCGAGGCCGTACGAACTGCGATGGAAACGCGCGACCACATTGTTCTTGCGCCGCACCCATTCCACGTTGTCCGGCACACTGCCGGGCAGCGCGCAATAGAACAACGGCTGTCCGAAGCGGCGGATGTCGATTACCAGTGGATGCTTTGGGGCGACGGCCAGCTCGCGGAGACGCGACCCGAGCTTCCAGGCATCGTCTTCGTCGAAGCGATTGAAGCGGAGCGTCTGTTCCTGCTTGGCGATGATCGCGAGATCGTTCTCTAATGACATGGCGTCAGCTTAACGGAATGCTGCCTTGCCAAACAAGCTATGGTGGAGAAGGTGGAGCTGGAAAAAACGATTCTGCGCAAAGTGGGTGAGGCCATTGGGCGCTTCCGCATGATACGCGACGGCGACCGCGTGGCGGTGGGCGTGTCCGGCGGCAAGGACTCGCTCACCTTGCTCGAAGCGCTGATGCTGTTGCAGCAGCGGGCGCCCATTCGCTTTACGGTGTGTGCCTTCACCGTGGAACAGGGCAAATTTTTAGCGCCTATCGAACCGGTTGGCGAATATCTGCGAGCGCGCGGCGTGGATTGGACCTACGTTCAGGACAACCCGTCGCTCAATCTGCTGAGTGAACAGCCGGACCATGGTTGCGACCTTTGTAGCCGGTTCCGCCGTCGCGCTGTGTATGAAATTGCTCGTGGGCTGGGCGCCAACGTCATCGCTTTCGGCCATACCGCTGATGACTTTTGCGAATCGTTCCTTCGTAATGCGATGTTTACGGGCCGCATCAGCGCTCTTCCCGCTGTTACTTGGTCAAAGAAGGGTGAGTTCCGGCTGATCCGCCCGCTGGTGTACGTCACTGAAGACCTGACGCGCGCCTATGCCGCGAGCCTGCGGGCGCCAGTAATACCTTGTGGTTGTTCCCAGAAGACCGGAACGGTTCGCCGTAGCTTGCGGGACATCTTCGCCGGCCTGGAGAAAGAGCATCCGTTTCTGAAGGAGACTTTGCTTTCAGCGATGGGGAACATCGATACCGGTCGACTGCTGGATACTCGTTTCCTGGATCTTGAAGGAATGACCGAGGAAAGCGCACGCGCTGCCGCGGCGGCAAACGAGCAAGATCTAGTGACGCTTACGGTCCGTTAGCCCTGATAAAGTAGTTTGATCTCTTGTGAGCGCGGAGTTGATTGTCGTCAATGGACCGTTGGCGGGCACGCGGTACCCGCTGGCCGGGGGTGAAGTATTTGTGGGGCGCGCGCCCAACTCTCAAATTGTTCTGAGCGAACCCGAGATAGGCTGGCGCCATTGCCAGATCCGGGAGCAAGGCGAACGCTTTACGATCGCTGATCTGCGCACCTCGCTTGGGACGTATGTGAACGGCATTCGGTCGGCGGAGCGGTGGCTCGAAGACCGGGACCAGATTGGGGTGGGCAGAACCATCCTGATGTTCCGGTCGAGCCAAGGCGCTGCCCAAGAGAGCGCGGTTCCGGCGAACGCGGATACGAAGCCAGTGCTTTTGGTTGCCTGTTCACTGGTGTTCTTGTTCCGCGCGGTGGCAGCTCATGCGGGCGAGTCGCGTGACCATTTGTTGCAGAAACAGATTTGCCGCTTAGTGTCGGACCTGATTCCGTCTGAAGAATGCCTGCTGCTGCCCGGTTCAAATTGCGCGGAGCTTCACGCGCGCTACCGCGAGGTGGAACGGGAGTACAAAGCCGAGTTTGAGCGTGCGCTTAGCCGCATCTGCGAAGAAGGGGCTTTTGGAGATCCTCACACAGGGCTTATCGCGGTGCCGCTTTACCTTGGCGGCGTCTTAAGCGGGGCACTTGCGATTCGCGTGAAGGAGGCGGAGGCTCGGCGCGCCAGTGCGCATCTGGAAACCCTTACCGCGATTGCGTCACTCGCTTCGATTGGTTTCGAGGCAAACCATGAAGTGGAGACGTTGAAGGCCGAGAAGGCCCTACTGCAGGAGCAGATAGCCATCAATACGGGCATAGTGGGTAACGGCGCCGCGATCCGCAGGCTTTTGGAGCTGGTGGAGCGCGTGGCGCCGCGCGATACGACAGTGCTGATCACAGGTGAAAGCGGAACGGGCAAAGAGCTGATCGCACGCGCGCTGCACGCGGGGAGTCCACGGCGCGAGCGTCCCTTCATTGCGGTGAACTGTGCGGCGCTTAGCGAAAGCCTGTTCGAAAGCGAGCTGTTCGGGCACGAGAAGGGCGCGTTCACAGGAGCGATTTCGTTGAAGAAGGGCCGGTTCGAGCTGGCTCAAGGTGGAACGATCTTCCTGGACGAAGTAGGCGAGCTAGCAGTTGGCCTGCAGGCGAAGCTTCTGCGCGTTCTGCAGCAGCGTGAGTTTGAGCGCGTGGGTGGAACGCAGGCTTACGCGCTGGATATACGAGTAATTGCGGCCACTAATCGTGACCTGGCCGAAGATGTGCGGGAAGGCAGGTTCCGCGAAGATTTTTATCATCGCCTGAATGTTGTGACGCTCGCGGCGCCGCCGCTACGCGAGCGCAAGGAAGACATTCCGCTACTGGCGCGATACCTGCTGCAACGCTCAGCCGAGCGTTGCAAGCGGCACGTGCTGGGGATTTCGCCGGAGGCCGAAGAGATGATTTTGCAGTACGCCTGGCCGGGGAACGTGCGCGAGTTGGAGAATGCCATGGAACACGCCGTAGTGATTGGGCTAACGGATTTGGTGTTGCCGGAAGATCTGCCGGAAGCGCTGGTGGAAGCTTCGCCCCGTGACACGAGCGCGAAGTATCATCACTCGGTAGGACAAGCCAAGCGCGAGGCGATCCTGGACGCTTACGTGCAAGGCAACGGCGACTACAAGCAAGCGGCGCGCGTTCTGGGGCTGCATCCGAACTATCTTCTTCGACTGGTACGTAATTTGGGATTGCGGGAGGAGATCAACCGCAGCTTAGCCGCCGCGGCTGCCGGGCGCTGAGGTCACTGATTCCGCCTCGCCCTTCTTCCCGGTGTGGAGTGCGGCTATGCCGCCTGTGAGCAGTTCGAAACTGGCATCAGCGAATCCGGCGGTCTCGATCATTTGGGCGAGTTGTGCAGCACGCGGAAATTTGCGAATGGAAGCGGGCAAGTAGGCGTAGGCTTCGCGCGAGCCTGAAACGAGGCTGCCGATGGCGGGCAGCAGCAGGCGCGAGTAGAAGCCGTATGCCGTCTGCATGAAGCGCCCTTGCGGATGCGAGAACTCCAGGATGACGAGCATTCCGCCGGGCTTCAACACTCGATGGAACTCATGCAGCCCGTTGTCGTAGTTGGCGAGATTCCGGAAACCGAACGAAATCGCGATCGCATCCAGACTATTGGCGGCGAGCGGCAGGGCCAATGCATCGCCCTCAAACAGGGGCGCACGAAAACCTTTGGCGGCGGCCTTTTTCTGGGCGGAAACCAGCATGGGGTGACAGAAGTCGGCGCCCATCACGGGCGTTGCGGCGGCTGTTTGCAGATCAAGCAGCACATCGCCCGTCCCGCAGCAGAGATCCAGCACCTTGGCATCGGAGCGCTGCAAAATGGGCAGCAGTTTCTGCACCAGCAGCCTGCGCCAGCCTCGATCGATGTTGAACGAAAGCAGATGGTTGAGCAGGTCGTACTTGGGCGCAATACCCGCGAACATACGCTGCACCCATCGGGCGGCTTGCGCTTCGTTTGCCGTGCCTGGGGGCGTGGTGCCGGTCATTTGAACGAGTCCACGATGGATTGGCGGATTAGTCCGGATTCAATTCCGGACGCGACCTCGACTTCGCCGATTTTCGTCGGCAACACGAAGTGCACCTTGCCTTGCAATGTTTTTTTGTCGCTTCCAAGCCTGGCGATCAGCGCGTCGGGACTCAAATTACTAGGGGAAGGAAGCGGTCCATAGCGGCAGATGGTTATTCTGATCTGCCCCAGTCGACGGCCTCGGCGTGGAGGAAGCGCACGTATTCAGTTTCCGCTTCCAGCGCGTGACCGATGGTATGGCCGAAATTTAAGATTCGCCGCAGATCGCCCTCACGTTCGTCTTCGGAGACCACTTCGGTCTTAATCTTTACTGCTGCGGCGATGAGCTGGTCTACTGCGTCAGCGTTCATTCCGAGTACATCGCCGGACCGTTCGGCAAGTAGACGAAAAAGAGCCGGATCGCGAATGATGCCGCATTTGATGACTTCGAAAAGGCCGGCGCGGTACTCGCGCGGGGGAAGGGTAGAGAGGACATCGGGATCAATCAGCACGGCGAGGGGCTGATGAAAGCTTCCAACCAGGTTCTTGCCACCCACCAGGTTTACGCCTGTTTTGCCGCCGCTGGCCGCGTCTACTTGCGCGAGCAGCGTCGTGGGGACTTGAATTACTGGAAGGCCGCGCATGAAGATGGCGGCGAGGAATCCGCTCACATCGGTGACGATTCCGCCGCCGAAACCAATTACGAGGCTGGTGCGGTCGGCGCCTTTCTCTAACATTTGTTCGGCGAGTTTCTCAATCTCGCTCAGGCGTTTCTTGCTCTCACCGCCCGGAAAGAAGAGGACATTGAGCTTCTCCGGGGCGAACTGCGCTTTGAATGCGGGTCCGTGGAGCCGCCAGACATCTTCCGTGGTGACCGTGAACAGCTTGGCGGCGCGGTCAGGGATAAACGCGGCTACGCGGCTTAAGATGCCCCGCTCCACCCGGTTTGAATAGGTGTGGTGAGGCGTCCGCACTACGAAGGCCGACATTCGATCCCGTTGTACCATGTGGTTATTGCCACCCCCGTTCAGCGGCTCGATACCGATTTTGTTGTGGTCGGAGCAGGAGTGGCGGGCTTGCGCGCCGCGATCGAACTGGCATCGCAAGGCCGCGTTCTAGTTATCGCTAAGGATAGTCTCCGCGAATCTTCGTCTGAATACGCGCAAGGCGGAATTGCGGTTGCTTTGAGTGACGATGACGAGGTGGAACTCCATGAGCAGGACACGCTGGTGGCGGGAGACGGGCTGTGCGATCTGGAAGCGGTTCGCACGCTGGTGGAAGAAGGCCCCAGTGCTATTGAGCGCCTGATCGAATGGGGAACGGCATTCGATCGCAAAGGAGCGAATCTGTTGTTCGCTCGAGAAGGGGCTCATTCGAGGAATCGCGTTTTGCACGCTCACGGCGATTCAACAGGCCGCGAGATTGTCCGCACGCTTCGCCATCACGCGCGCTCACTTAAGAACATCTCATTCCAAACTTTCGCTGCGGTTACCGATCTGCTTGTGAATGGCGATGAGATCGCGGGTGTCGCGGCGCTGGACGAAAGCACGCAATCCACGGTTCTGATTCAGGCTCGTGGAACTCTGCTGGCGACGGGGGGGCTGGGTCGCGTTTTCGAGAACACGACGAATCCCGATGTGGCGACCGGCGATGGCGTCGCTTGTGCTTTTCGCGCCGGGGCGGAGATTGCCGATATTGAGTTTGTTCAGTTCCATCCGACCGCACTGTACGTTCCTTCCGCGCCGCGTTTCCTCTTGAGCGAGGCGCTGCGAGGCGAAGGCGCTTATCTGCGCAACGCGAGCGGCGAACGCTTTATGGAACGCTATCATCCGCTGAAGGAATTGGCTCCGCGCGATGTGGTCTCACGTTCCATCGTGATGGAACTGCGTGCCAGCGGAGACCCAAGTCCGCGGCGACCGTCTGGAAGTACGCCTCGTCT
>CAXUCT010000158.1:7363-8046 GCA_964249415.1 uncultured Bryobacteraceae bacterium
TCGACATGACGCATCTGGAGCCAGGCTTTGTGAGCAAACGGTTCCCGCGCATTTTCGAGACGTGTCTGCAGTACGGGCTGAACCTAGAAACAACGCCGGCTCCCGTCCGCCCGGCAGCTCATTACGCGATGGGAGGAGTGCGGACTGATCTATTTGGACGAACCAGCATTTCCCGGCTGTTTGCCGCGGGGGAAGTGGCGTGCACAGGGGTACATGGGGCGAATCGCCTGGCGAGCAATTCGCTGCTGGAAGCGGTTGTGTTCGGCGCGCGCGCAGGAGACGCGATGTCTTCTCTTCCGCCATTGCGAACAGCCGCTGATCTGCCGGAATCAGCGAACTTGTTCCCGGCAATCAGTGAGCGAGAGCTGCGCGCGATCGCTTGGAACTCTTGCGGCATTCTCCGCAATGGTCCTGAGCTTGCCGCCGCGTACAAACGGATTGAATCGCGTTCGCTGCGATCCCGGGAAAACGCATCGCGCGCGGACTTCGAACTTCGAAGCATTCATCAAGTGGCGGCGCTGATCGCGCTGGCTGCCATTGGCCGGGAAGAGAGCCGTGGTGGGCACTACCGCATCGACTTTCCATCCAAATCCGCCGCCTTTGAAAAGCACTCGGTGATTACTCGCGCCCGCAACGGCTCCGAGGCGCAAGTTGTCTTCGCGTAATGCGAGAGAGCCTTGCTC
>CAXUCT010000158.1:8056-8990 GCA_964249415.1 uncultured Bryobacteraceae bacterium
CCCATGGGCCGCGCTCTGGACCACGCCTTGCATCCTGGCCGCCTCGCTGCTGATTACGTGGGGCGCTGAATCGGCGCAGTTTTTTGTAGCGCAAGGATTCGCTCTGGCGATTCTCGCGTGGATGCAGACGCTTCCTGAATTTGCTGTGGAAGCCGTGCTTGCGTGGAAACAGCAAACGCCATTGTTGATGGCTAATCTCACCGGAGCGCTGCGCCTGCTCACCGGCCTTGCGTGGCCGATGATCTATGTCACCGCTGCGGTGGTCCATCGGAAACGGACTGGCTTGGCGTTAGGCCAGATCCGGTTGGCTGCCCATCAGAGCGTGGAGGTGATGGGGCTTATCTTTCCATTGCTGTACGCACTGATCATCTGGTGGAAGGCATCGCTCGGGCTCTGCGACGCGGGGATTTTAATCGCATTTTATATCGGATATTTGGCGCTGCTCTCGAGACTGCCTCCGCTGGAGCATGAGGGGGTGGAGGAACTCGAAAGCATTCCACGGCATATTGTTCTTGCGCCGCGCCACTGGCGCATTTTAGCGATTGCAGGTTGTTTTGCCGTGGGAGGCGGGTTGATCTATCTCACTGCCGAGCCATTCTTGGGCAGCCTGGTCGCTCTGGCGGGGGCCATTGGGATTCCGACATTTATCGTCATTCAATGGCTTGCTCCTGTTATCTCCGAATTTCCGGAGCTGTTATCCACTTTCTACTTCGCGCGACAAAGCGAGAACGCCTCAGTGGCGTTGATGAACATCGCTTCGAGCAACATCAATCAATGGACGCTCCTGGTAGCCATGCTGCCGATCGTATTCTCGTTGAGCCGGGGAACTCCGTCACTTATTCCGATTGACCTGCAGCAGCGGTCTGAGCTTTTGCTGACCATTGGTCAAAGCGCAGTAGGGCTGACGTTCCTGATCAATATGGAGTTTGATTGG
>CAXUCT010000158.1:9000-9711 GCA_964249415.1 uncultured Bryobacteraceae bacterium
GTGGGAAGCGCTGGGGATGTTCGTGCTCTTCGCTGCGCAGTTCGTCTTGCCCGCGATTGCCGGAGAACAGGCCAGGGGTTGGATTATATTGGCTTTCTTTGGCTGGACGGCAGCGGCCTTCGTGGCCATGGCGTTTCGCCGGAGAGCGCCTGCCGCCTTGACACGCTTCCGGGAAACTTGGACGGCAACTAGGCGTTCCCAAAGTTGATCAGAGCGACGCCGAAGATGATCATCATGAGGCCGCCGATTTTCGGAATGGTAAAGGCTTCTTTGAAGAACAGGCGGGCCCAAACGATGGCCCAGATGTACCCGAACGAGACCATCGGGTAAAGCACGGTGAGTTCAGCGCCCTTCTGCGCGACGCCCATCATGTAGAAAACCGACGAGAGCAGATAAAGGACGATGCCGACGGCCAGCCAATAGTTTGTGAAAAGGCGAGAGAGCTGACCCTTCATGTGTTCCGCGCCTATCTTGAGAAAAACAGCGCCGAAGGAGCCGATGAAGGAGGCGAACAGAACCAGGACAATGGCGGTGGCAGGTGTCTTCATAGCGGCTACTTCTTCATCCCGAGGACGGAAACTCCGCCGACGATAAAGGCGATCCCGATGCTTCGGAAAAAGTTCATGTGTTCGGCCGGCAGAAGCAGGAGCGAAAACAGAATGACCCATACGTAGGTGAGCGCAATGATGGGATACCGCGTCGATAGTTCCT
>CAXUCT010000159.1:0-1937 GCA_964249415.1 uncultured Bryobacteraceae bacterium
TTCTTACAGTTTATGGATTTCAGCTTAATGGAACTGACAGTGGTGCCTCAACTGGTAATAATTGACCGGCGTGGAGACATCCGTTATCAGACTCCCGCGCGCGGCGACGAGATCTCGATGAAAGAGGAGACGATACGGCAACGTTTGGAGGAGCTGCTGGCGCAGAGCGCTTCCGCTTCAACACATAATTCCACTAAACGGGCCGTTGCTTTGAAAAAGGGCTCCTAGCTCGAAGGCTCCGGCAAATGACATGTATTGCCGCTCGGCTGTTTCTTTCCGCGCTTGTCACTTCAGGGTTAATGGTGACAGCCCAGACCCCCGACACGGCCACCATCCACGGCGAAGCGACAGATCAGACTGGTGCGGGAGTGCCCGGCGTAGAGATCACGTTCACTAACAGTTTGTCGGCTCTCCGGCGAACTGCGGAAACAGACCTCGGCGGTCACTTCTCGTTCGGAGGGCTGCCCATCCGGGGCACGTATCAGGTCATCGCGCGCAAGCAGCATTTCGCTGAGTCGCACTCAGAGGCAATTACACTGGTCGGCGGAGTTACGGCAGACATTCATCTTCAGCTCAATGTAAGTGGAAGCCAGAACCAAATGACAGTAACAGGCACCGCCGGCGACGTGCGAGCCGACGAGCCGCAAATCGGTGACCGTCTGGGGGCGACGCAAATGACAGAAACCCCGCTGCTAGGCCGCAAGATGACTTACCTGCCGCTACTAAATGCAGCCAATCGTCCCGCCATCAATCAAGGCGATGTCTTCATAAACCAAAACCTGTTCACAACCAATGGCGCGGGCCGCCGCCAAACCTGGTTTGAGGTGGATGGCAGCACCGCCAACGACAGTTGGGGCCGGCAGACCATCTTCAGCAACATTCCGCTCTCCGCAGTGGGAGAGATGGACGTGCTTTCAAACGCCTTTTCCGCTGAATACGGCGCCAGCACGGGAAGCGTAGTCAACATCATTACCAAGAGCGGAGCGAATCAGTTTCACGGGGAAGCGCTGGACCTGGGCAGGCCGTCTGCCACCGAATCAAAACTGGCCGGGTTTACATCTGTAAACGCGATCAGTGGAAATGACCTGACAAATGACACGCTGGAGCAGGTTGGACTAGCATTGTCGGGTTCGATTCCCCATATGGGCCATACGCAGTTCTTTGCCTCCGGCGAGTACAGCTTAGAGAATCGTGCCTCGCCGGTGATCTCGCCGATCGCTCCTGGGAACTTTATCGGGCACTATCGCGACTGGCTGGGGTTTTTGCGGATCGATCACCAATTCAGCGATCGCAACGATCTGTTCTTTCGAAGTGATGTCGATGGCTTTTACGATACAAACCCGAACGGCGCGGTGGGCGGAAACAGTCTGCCCACTGCCGACCGGGTGTTTCGTCGACGCACCTATTCCGAAGCGCTAGGCGAATCGGCAGTGCTGAGCCCTTCGCTTGTGAACACCGTTCGCTTACAATTCCAACTCGCATCCCCAATCACGGAGTTTGATCCCGCAATTAACGGAACGCAGTTTTCTGTTCCCGTATCGAGCGGTGGGACGTTTACTTCGGGCACCTCGCAATCAGCCCTGCTCATGAACCGGCAATACCAAGTGAACGATACGCTTTCGGCCATTTGGGGGCAGCACCAAATAAAGTTCGGCGCTGACGTCATTTACGCGCGCAGCGGTGGAAACAGCAAAGAGTATGGCGGACCGATTTATGACGGTCAATTCATTTACAAAACCTGCACGCAAACCCTTTTGTACTGTGAAAGCCCAACGTACATCGGCAACATTGCGAATGTTCAGAGCTACACCCAGAGCTACGGTAACGCTACGTACACCGTGAACGACACTTTGGCGGCCGGATTCGTGCAGGATAATTACAAAGCCCGTCCGGATCTGACGGTCAACCTCGGTTTGCGCTACGAAGTCCAGACATTT
>CAXUCT010000159.1:1947-9579 GCA_964249415.1 uncultured Bryobacteraceae bacterium
GCGGGGCCGAGGAAAGACGGTGATTCGCGGCGGTTTCGGCATTTACTATTCGCAAGTGGTAGACAACTCCGAAGCTAATTACGCGCTCACTGGACTCAGCGGTGTCTTCAACTACACGGCTGGACCTGGCCAAATCGGCTTTCCCGCAAGCGTTTCTGCCGCGCCGTTGCCCGCCTTTCCAGCAGGAGCCGTCCCTCCGGTACGTAGCCTTTATATCCGTCCCGGTGAAAGCGCCTATCTCAATCAATTTTTCCCGACCTCAACTTTGAATGGGTATCCAGATACACTGTTGAACCCTTACTCGGAGCAGTGGTCATTCGGCTTTGAACGCGAACTCGCCGCGAAGTGGCTGCTGAGCGTGGATTACCTGGGCTCGCACACGCTGAAGATCAATCGCCCGCTTGATCTGGACGCGCCTTCTCCTTTCATCCGCACCGCCCCGGGACAGACCCGCTCTGCGCAAGCTGCAAACTGCACTCGTCCGTACTGGATGTGGTGGTATGCACACAATCACCTAACCTGTAATTCCGTACACGCAACCAATCCTCAGCCGCCTTACAGCGTGATTCAATCTGATGTGAGCGATGGCTATAGCTTTTACGACGCGCTCGACGTTAATCTCAGCCATAACGTCGGCCGTCGCCTGACTATGCTGGCGAGTTACACGTGGTCGCATGCGATCGATAATGTGGATCCCGACGTTCCTAGCCAGAATCCAAACGACGCCAATTTCACAGGGCGAGTGGAAAACGGCAGTGCGATCTTCGATGAACGGCAACGCTTCGTGCTGAGCGGAGTTTATGTGTTACCGCTGAAAATCAATTTCGGCGGTGTCGGCACGCTCGGGACGGGGTTGCCCTACAACGTTGTCACGGGAACAACGAATAGCGGTGATAACGGCGCCACGACCGACAGGCCTGTGATCAATGGTGTCGTGATGGGCCGGAATACTGGTCGAGGACGTCCTGTTTACGATGTCTCGCCATTTGTGGAGCGCCCTTTCGCGCTGCTTCGAGAGCGCTTCCAACTCCTACTTCGCGCGGAAGCGTTCAACGTGTTCAATCACGCGAACTTCGTCGGCTATAGCGGCACCTACGGCAACGGCGTAGCCGCTGGCTCCGGATTTGGTGAACCACTGGCCGGAATCACCAACCAGCTTCCTGCCAGATCCTTCCAGTTCTCGGGCCGGCTAACGTTTTAGAACGTGTGCTTTCTGTTGCTTCCAGGCATCTAGCTGCTGCTGCACCGTGTGTTCCAGCTCAGCTACCGCAGCTATGGCTTGCGAAGTCGGTGAGTTGTCCGATCCTTGAATCACCTCGAAGACGTGAACGAGAGAGCTATTTAGTTTTTCAAGCGAAGTACGCTGCTCCGCTGACCCGCCGGAACTTCGTGCCTGTTGAAAGGCGTCGTAATCCTGCTGCATCAGTTCGGACAACCGCAAAGACAACGAAAGCTGCTGTTCCAATTCCGCTGCAGGCGTCTTGATTCGCGGATCCATGACCACTGTGAGCGGCTTGGAATCGGTTTTGTCGCCGGCCGTGAGTTTAATACTGTAGACGCCGGGCAAGACAAAAGCACCGCGCGGTTCACGGGGTGTGTCGCGGCAGATCGCGGAGATCGGATATTCATGCTCCAGCGCCTGAGGCGGCGCGTAGCGTAAATCCCAAACAAATCGATGCGTTCCCGGCGATGCGGAAAGCGTCTTAGGCATTCTCACCCAGTAGGTCGGAACCTCAAGCTGCTTTTGCAACTCTGCTTCCGTCACGTCAGGCTTGTCCGCACTCGAGTAGCGGCGCACTAGCTTACCGTTCCCATCGAAAATCTCCAGCGACACTGGCCCGCTGCTGCCGCTCGCGAGCGAGTAGTCGATGATGGCTCCATCGGGTGGGTTCTGCCCGGCTGGTTCTTCGGGTGGAAGGGGTGTATCCGTATTGCGGTTCGGGCGCCAGCGAATCGCTTTTTGAGGCGTGTACAAAAAGGCCCCTGATTGTGCATCCTCCGCGCTGATCTGTCGAAGCGGTGTGATGTCGTCGAGTATCCAGAACGAGCGCCCATGCGTCCCCACAATCAGATCGTCTTCATGGATAACCAGATCCCGCACGGACGTCACAGGCAGGTTGAGCTGCAGCGACTGCCAGTTCTCGCCCTGGTCGAAAGACACGAAGACGCCGATCTCCGTTCCGGCGAACAGCAAACCACTGCGTTGAGGATCTTCGCGTACCGCGTTAACCACGGCCCCGTCCGGCAGCCCTTTGATCGTCTCTTTCCATGTGTTGCCGCCGTCGCGGGTGCAGTAGATATGAGGCCTTAAGTCATCCAGGCGAAAGCGATTAATGGACGCGTAAGCCGTCCCGGCATCAAAGTGGGACGCCTCTATCAGCGACACTTTACTCCACGGAGTCAGGGCAGCAGGCGTGACATCCCGCCAAACTTTCCCGCCATCGTGCGTCACGTGGATAAGCCCATCGTCTGTTCCAGCCCAAAGCAGATTCACATCTTTCGGCGAAGGCGCAACGCTATAGATCACGCCACGATGCTTGCCTTTTTCTGGATCTTGCGTCTCAAACTCCTGAATAACAGACGGCATCTGCCAAGTGGGGCGCGTGAGGTCCGGACTGATAATGTCCCAACTATCTCCGCCGTTCGTGGTCTTGAAAAGCACATTTGAGCCGAGGTACAGAATGTGCGGATCTACCGGTGAAAAAAGCAGCGGCATGGTACGCACGAACCGGTACGGTCCTCGAAGAACTTGCGGGCTGATATCCTGCACGTCTTTGGTGACCCAGTTGAAGCGTGTCGCTTTGCCGCCATAAATCAGGTCCGGGTTGAGAGGATCAGGTGCGACGTAACCGTACTCTTCGGCTCCTACCGGGTGAAACTCGCGAAAGCTGATGGACCCGTCATCGCTTCTGCTCGCCACTGCGGCCGATCCACTCTCCTGCTGCGCGCCGTATACCCAATAAGGAAATCGATTGTCGGTGATGACGTGATAAAACTGCGCGGTGGGCTGGTTGTTCCAGGAGCTCCACGTTGCCCCGCCGTTCACGCTGATGGTGGCGCCTTGGTCTACGCCTAAAAAGATGATTTGCGGATTCTGCGGGTTAATCCAGATGCTGTGATAATCATCGCCGCCCGGTGCGCCCTTGATCCCGATAAACGTCTGACCCGCGTCCGTGGACCTGTAGGTGGTTGTATTCGCAACATAGATCTTGTCCTGGTCGGTAGGGTCCACTTGCACGCACGCGAAATCAGAACCACGGCCCCAAATACGAGTCTCGTTGTTAATCTTTCCCCAGCTTTCGCCCGCATCATCGGAACGATAAAGACCACCATAGGCCGGCGCGGCATCCATTAACGCGTAGAGGCGCTTCGGATTAGTTGGCGAAATAGCGAACCCGATCCGTCCCAAACCCTGCGCGATGGTGGGAACGCCGCGCGTGAGCGGCTTCCATGTATCTCCGCCGTCAGTCGACTTATACAAGCCGCTACCTTGACCATTGAACGAGTTCCCAATCTCCCAAGGCGCCTGGCGCGCCGACCACATGGTCGCGTAAACAGTCTCCGGGTTCTGAGGGTCGAATCCGACCTCCACTGAACCGGTGTTCACGTCTTTATAAAGAACGCGTTCAAATGATGCGCCCCCGTTGGTTGAGCGATACACTCCGCGTTCAGCGTTAGGCCCATAAGGATGCCCCAGGACGGCGACAAACAGCCGGTTCGGATTGCGGGGATCGACAATTAACGACGAAATTTGCTGGCCATTGCGCAGCCCCAGATGTTGCCAGGGCCTACCTGCATCGATGGACTTATAAACGCCGTCGCCGACCGAAAGGTCGGGCCGCTGGAGCCCTTCGCCGCTGCCCACATAGATGATGTTCGGATCAGACGGCGCTACCGCCAGCGCACCCACTGATCCGGTGTCTTGCCCATCGAAAATTGGCGCCCACGTGTGGCCGTAATCCGTGCTCTTCCACACGCCTCCGTTGGTTGCGGCCATGTAAAACACATTCTGCTGCTGCACCACGCCGCTAATGGCCGCAGTCCGTCCCGCGCGAAACGGCCCAATCAGGCGCCATCGCATTTCCGCAAAAGACTGTTCGTTCAACGGTACGCTGGCCGCCGGGATGAGCGCCGCACCCACCAGCAAACTACACAACAGGCGCTGCATCTCTTACGCCACCTCCTTGACGTTGTTCACCAGCCGGAAAAAGCCTTCGGCTAATGTCGGGTGAATGTAAATGGCGCCTTTCAGCAGAGTGTAAGGCTGCCCGGCGCGCATGAGCATGCTCCAAATCTGCACCAGCTCTCCGCCTTCACTGGCCAAAATCGCCGCGCCCAAAACTAGATCCGTCTTTGCGTCCACCACCAGCTTCATCAAGCCGTTCGTTTCGCCGCGTTCGAGCGCTCGCGATACGTGCTTCATTTCCACCGTTCCAATCTTCAGCTTGTACCCTCTTGCGCGCGCCTCGGTTTCGGTCATCCCCACTCTTCCAAGCTCCGGATCAGTAAAAACCGCGTACGGCACAATTCGGGAACTGGTGCTGAGATTCTTGCCTTCATACAAGTTGCCGTAGAGAATCTCGTAATCGTTATAGGAGATGTGCGTGAAAGCGGGCCCGCCATTCACATCGCCAAGCGCCCAGATATCGGGTGCGCTTGTCTCCAGGCGATCACTCACAACAATGAAGCCTTTCTCATTGGTCTTGACGCCGGCTTTTTCCAGGTCGAGGTCTTTCGTCTCCGGCGTGCGGCCCGCGGCGATCAGCACGTGAGAGCCGGACACCGTGCACGGGCCACTAGGTGCTTCCACTCTCAGGAAAATGCGCCCATCCTTCTTCTCTGCGGACATCACCTTGGAGCCAAATAGAAACTTGATCCCTTCTGATTGGAGTGATCGGCTGAGCTCTGCGGCGACGTCCTCGTCTTCCTTCAAGGCGATTCTCGCCCCGTGATCGATGATTGTGACTTCGCTTCCGAAGCGGCGGAACATCTGCCCGAACTCCAGGCCGATGTAACCGCCGCCCATGATCGTCAGGTGCTCTGGAACCTCCGTCAACTCCAGCAGGCTCACGTTTGTCAGGAACGGAATGGTGTCCAGGCCGGGGATGTGCGGGATTGTCGGACGCGCGCCAGTATCAATGAAAATGCGGTTGCCCTCCAGCAAATCAGGGCCCGCTTGCACCTGCTTCGGGCCAGTGAAACGGGCACGAGTCCGGTAAAGGCGTAGCTTGTCCTCCTCCGCGAACTTTTTCTGCCAGCCTGATCGGCCGACGTGCACTCTCTCTTCCTTGCGCCTGAGAATGGCGGGTAAATCAACGCGTACATCGCCCGTATGCACGCCCCATCGCGCCGCCGTGCGAGCGTACTGCGCTACCTGCGCGCTGGCGATCATAGTCTTTGTCGGCGTACAGCCTGTGTTAACGCACGTCCCGCCAAGATGACTTAATTCAATGAGAGCGACCTTCTCGCCTTGCTCCGCCGCTAGCCGTTCGGCTAGCGGATTGCCGCCTTGCCCAGACCCAATAATGATGGAGTCATACTTTACAATTCGATCTGCCATAAAGGACCTCGTCTTTTTACCGGATGCGTAACTTCACGCGCGAACGTCACATCCATTCAGGTACGCTCATATCTAGGCAAGCATGGCACAAACGGGTCAGATCCCACGCAAGCAGTTCGGCAAGACCGGAGTACAAATTTCAGCTCTTGGATTGGGTGGTCACCATCTGGGGGACGCGGAAGACCAAAAAACGGCCGATCAGATCGTTGCTCGCGCTGTCGATGGCGGCGTAAGCTTCTTCGATAATTGCTGGGAGTACCACCGCGGCAAGAGTGAAGATTGGATGGGCGGTGCTTTGAAGGGCAAAAGTCAGAAAGTGTTACTGATGACAAAGGTGTGCACGCACTGGCGCGAGAAAGCTATGGCGTTGCGGATGCTTGAACAGTCCCTTAACCGGCTTCAGACTGATCACTTGGATCTGTGGCAGATTCATGGTGTCTCATTCGATAACGACCCGGAACTCTTCATTCGGCCTAACGGCGCCGCTGAAGCGTTGACGCAAGCGAAGAAGGAGGGCAAAGTTCGCTACGTTGGATTTACAGGCCACAAGGATCCAAAAATTCACTTGGCCATGCTGAAAACAGGCTTTCCATTTGATGCTGTGCAGATGCCTTTGAATCCCTTCGACGCTACCTTCCGGAGCTTTGAGACGCAAGTCTTGCCAGAACTGAACCGGCGCGGCATCGCTGCCCTAGGAATGAAGCCGCTCAGCGGCGCGGGGCCGGCGATCAAAGCCGGCGTGCTCTCGGCCGAAGAGTCGCTCCGCTACGCCATGAGCCTGCCGGTCGCGACTACGATAACGGGGATGGAAAAGATGGACGTCGTGGAACAGAACTTACGGATCGCTCAGAATTTCGAGCCCCTGGAACAGGGGGAGATGCAAGCTCTGCGCGACCGCTGCCGCCAGTATGCCGACGGTAGATACGAAACGTACAAGGTTTCGCTTAAGTACGATAATCCTGAAGCGCGCTTGGCGCACGATTTTCCACTGGATATGAAGTCGAAAGAGGTAAAGGAAATGATACGCGCCACGGAGAACACCGGCAAGCCGTGGCCATCTGACAAGTAAACGTTGCATGTCGAAACAAAACGAACGCACTCGTCGCACATTCATTCAAGAGGCCGCGCTGGTAAGTGCCGCCATCAGTTCCACGACGGCAAGCGATGCGAAGAATCTACAGGGAGCAGCTATGGCAAACCCGGGCACTGGGTCTATTCCGCGCCGCAAGTTAGGTAAGTCGGACATCGAAGTATCCATCCTAGGAATGGGCGGTTTTCATCTTGGGTCGGCGGACACCGAAGATATAGCCACTCAAATGGTGCAGCAGGCGATGGACGCCGGCATCAATTTCTTCGATAACGCTTGGGAATACCACGAGGGGCAGAGCGAAGAGTGGTTGGGAAAGGCGCTGGGCGCCAGGCGTAACGAAGCAGTTCTTATGACCAAAGTTTGCACGCACGGCCGCGACAAGCGTGTTGCCATGCAGATGCTGGAGCAGTCATTGCGTCGCTTGAAAACCGATCATCTGGATGTATGGCAGATTCATGAAGTGGTGTACGACAACGATCCGGATCTGATCTTTGCCCCGAACGGAGCCGCTGAAGCTCTCTTACAAGCGAAGAAGGACGGCAAAGTGCGGCTGATCGGCTTTACTGGGCACAAAGACCCAGCTATCCACCTGAAGATGCTTGCGCATGGATTTCCGTTCGATACGGTGCAGATGCCGCTGAATCCGTTTGATGCAACTTTCCGGAGCTTCGAAACACATGTAGTGCCCGAAGCACGCAAGCAGGGAATAGCAGTGTTCGGAATGAAGAGCATGGGCGGAAGCGGTGAAATGGTGAAGGGGGGCGGCGTCACTCCCGCCGAAGCGCTTCGTTACGCGATGAGCCTGCCGGTTGCCACTACCATCAGCGGGATCAACTCGCCGGAAGTGTTGAAGCAGAATGTGGAAATCGTCCAGAATTTCGTACCCATGACGGGATCTGAATTGGACCAGCTTCGAAACCGCTGCCGCAGTCTTGCGGGTGATGGCCACCTCGAACTGTTTAAGACGACGACCATGTACGAC
>CAXUCT010000160.1:0-771 GCA_964249415.1 uncultured Bryobacteraceae bacterium
GCAGCAGGCGGAAGCGACGCTCACGCTGGCACAGATGCTGCGGCCGCAAGTGGAACAGCAGGAGCTGGGGGGCGTTTACCGTGACATTGATCTGCCGCTCACCCCCGTTTTGACTCGCATGGAGACAACGGGCATCCGCGTGGATACCGACGCTTTGAAAGAACTATCTTCGCGTCTTGCGGAGAGAACAGAAAGCATCGCGCAGAAGATCTACGAGCTGGCGGGGCATCCGTTCAACATCAATTCTCCGCAGCAGCTAGGCAAGGTGCTGTTTGAAGAGATGATGTTGCCTTCACCGGTGAAGTACGGCAAGGGCAGGGTGATTTCAACCGCGGCGGATGTATTGGAGGGACTGGCGCCCGCTTATCCGGTGGCGCAGTCCGTTCTGGATTACCGGCAGTTGACGAAGCTGAAGGGAACGTACATCGATGCGCTTCCGCAATTGATCCGACCGGAGACTGGCCGCGTCCACACGACTTTCAACCAGACGGGGGCAGCGACAGGCCGTCTCTCTTCTTCGAACCCGAACCTGCAGAACATCCCCATTCGCACCGAAGAAGGCCGGGAGATCCGCGCGGCATTCGTGCCGGAGCAAGGTTGGGAGCTCGTTACGGCTGACTATTCGCAGATTGAGCTCAGGCTGCTGGCGCACATGTCGCGCGACCCGGTGCTGGTGGAAGCGTTTACCCAGCACCAGGATATTCACGCGCGAACTGCGGCGGAGGTTTTCAAGGTGGACCCGGGCTTAGTCACGGCGGACATGCGGCGCGC
>CAXUCT010000160.1:781-5054 GCA_964249415.1 uncultured Bryobacteraceae bacterium
CTGGGACGCCGCCGGCCGATTCCCGACATGCTGAGCCGCAACCCGGCGGCCCGGTCTTTCGCTGAGCGCACGGCGGTGAATACACCGCTGCAGGGCACGGCGGCCGATCTCATCAAAGTGGCCATGATCCGTATTGCGCTTCTGCTTGAACAGGAGAAGATGCAAGCCCGCATGCTTTTGCAGGTGCATGATGAACTGGTCTTCGAAGCGCCTTCCTCCGAACGGGAGCGATTAAAAGAGCTTGTGAAAACGGAAATGCAAAACGTGTACGAGTTGTCTGTCCCGCTGGTTGTAGATGTCGGCAGCGGAGCCAATTGGAGGGATGCAAAGTGAGTAAGGTTTTGGCGGTTTCGGCGGTCGCGTGTCTGTTGGCGTCTTGCGGCGGCGGGACAAAGAAATCGGCCGAGATGAAAGCAGGGCCGTCGCAGTACAAAGTGCGCTTACAGACAACCAAGGGCGATGTGCTGGTGTTGGTGCATCGTGATTGGGCTCCCCTAGGGGCGGATCACTTTTACGAACTCACGAAGATGGGTTTCTACGACGGGAACCGCTTCTTTCGAGCCGTACCCGGTTTTATTATCCAGTGGGGCCTCAACGGTGATCCCAAGGTCAACAAGGATTGGAGCGAGATTTCCATCCGGGATGATGCTCCGCGGGTGAGCAACAAGGTGGGAACAGTCGTCTTCGCCGCCGCGGGCCCGAACTCGCGCACCACTCAGTTGTTCATTAATTTAGGAGACAATAGCGCCAGTCTTGATCCTCAGGGATTTACGCCATTCGGCGAGGTTATTCAAGGAATGGATAACGTGACGCACTTCTACATGGATTACGGGGAGCAGCCCACGCAGGCGGCGATCGCGGACATTGGCACGCCGTATCTGGAGGAGCATTTTCCGAAGCTCGACTATGTAAAAAGCGCGCGCATCGAACCGTAAAGCCGGTTCAGTGCGTCTCAGGTAAGGTAGTTCTAAACTGGAGCTGAAAAGGGCGGAACGAACCCACTCCCTCACGGTCGTGGCTCGGCAGGCGAGTGATATTCTGAGCCGCGCACGTGAGTAAGCGGTTTTAAGCCTTTTTGAGTCTCCTGCTAATCGGGTAATTCTTGTGTGTTCTGGGGTATTCGTGTGACTCATTGTCTTACTTCGGCAGTTACGGCCGTTTCCCTGCTATGGGGTGGCAGCTTATTTGCGCAATCCACAGCAGGTCCAAGTTTGCCGGCGGGCATCACGCGGGGGCCGTCGGTAGAGGGCATCACGGAGTACGACTTAGAAAACGGGTTGCGGGTGCTGCTTTTTCCCGACCCGACGAAGAACACAACCACAGTAAATATCACTTACCTGGTTGGCTCGCGAAACGAGAACTACGGCGAGACCGGCATGGCGCACCTGCTGGAGCACATGCTGTTCAAAGGCAGTTCCCAGCATCGCAATATTCCCCGAGAGTTGACAGAGCACGGTGCACGTCCCAATGGCACAACCTGGTTCGACAGAACCAACTACTTCGAGTCGTTTCAAGCGACGGATGACAACCTGAACTGGGCGTTGGGACTCGAGGCGGACCGCATGCTGAACTCGTTCATCGCTAAAAAAGATTTGGATAGCGAGATGACGGTGGTCCGGAACGAGTTCGAGATGGGCGAGAACGAGCCGACGAGCATCCTGGAAGAGCGCGTATTCTCGACCGCTTATCTTTGGCACAATTACGGCAAAAGCACCATCGGTGCACGGTCGGACATTGAGCATGTGCCTATAGAGCGGCTGCAGGCGTTTTATCACAAGTACTATCAACCCGACAATGCTGTTTTGACGGTGGCGGGGCAAGTGGATGAAGCGAAAACGTTGGCGCTGATCGCCAAGTACTTTGGAAGTCTTCGGAGGCCTGCGCGAGTGCTGGAGACGACCTACACCGAAGAACCTGTGCAGGATGGAGAACGCACGGTTACGTTGCGGCGCGTGGGCGATGCCAAGGTGGTGATGGTGGGCCTGCATGTTCCGGCGCTGGCGCAGCGTGATGGGCCGCTGGGCGAGATCTTGAACGATGTATTCGTGAATGCTCCGTCGGGACGTTTGTACAAAGCACTGGTTGAAACCAAGAAGGCCGGTTTCGTTCAGGGACAAACCACCGCCACGCGCGAACCGGGCATGCTGCTGTTGATTGCACAAGGTCCCAAAGCAGCAGATCTCGAATCGATGGAGAAGACCTTCCTCGCCGTGATGGATGACGCGGAAAACAGGCCGCCCACGGACGAAGAAGTGAATCGCGCTAAGACGAAGGTGGCCACTCAATTCGACCTGATGGTCCGGGATTCCGAACGGCTGGGCCGGTTCTTGAGCGAGTTTATCGGCGCGGGAGATTGGCGCTTGGCCTTCATTGCGCGGGACCGCGTTCGAGGCGCAACGACAGGTGATGTGGATCGTTTTGCAAAGACCTACCTGACAGAGTCGAACCGCACCATTGGACTTTTTGTTCCTACCGATAAGCCGGAGCGTGCCGACGTTCCCCCCACACCGGACATCGCTTCGGTGGTGAAAGATTACAAGGGCGGGGCGGCGATAGCACAGGGCGAGGCATTCGATTCGAGTCCCGCTAACATCGATAAACGAACCATCCGGGGCGAACTGGAACCGGGCATCAAGTTGGCGTTGATTTCAAAGAAGACGCGCGGCGAAGTGGTGCGCGCGACGATGCGGCTGCACTTCGGCGATGAGAACAATCTAAAGAACAAGGATGCCCCCGCGTTGCTTGCCGGAGCTATGCTGATGCGCGGAACCAGCAAGCACACGCGGCAGCAGATCGCGGACGAATTCGACAATCTGAAGGCGCAGGTGCGCATCAGCGGGAGCACTACCGGAGCAACAGTCAGCATTCAGACAACGAAACAGAATTTCCCGGCTGTGATGCAACTGGTGGCGGAGGTGCTTCGGGAACCGTCGTTCCCGGAGGACGAGTTTGAGGCGCTGAAGCAGCAACAACTAACGGCGCTAGACAGCCAGCGCACTGAGCCAATGTCGATTGCGTATCAGAATGCCGAACACCACATCCGCCCATATCCGAAGGGGGATGTTCGATACGTTCCCACAATTGATGAAGAGATCCAGGAAGTCAAGGATACGAAGCTCGAAGATGCGAAGAGTTTCTACTCGGAATTCTATGGAACCTCGCATGCTGAATTTGCGGCGGTGGGGGATTTCGAGCCGGAAGCGCTGGAGAAGCAATTCGGATCTCTCTTTCATGGATGGACAAGCAAAGATCATTACGCGCGCGTGATTACGAACTATAAAGACGCGCCTCAGGTTAACCAGTCTTTTGAAACTCCGGACAAAGCGAACTCCACTCTCGTCGCTATTCAGGGAATCAAAATAGACGATGAGAATCCCGATTACCCGGCCTTGTTAGTTGCCAATTACATGTTAGGCGGCGGCTTTCTCCATTCTCGTTTGGCTACCCGGATCCGGGTCAAGGACGGGTTGAGCTATGGAGTGGGTTCGCAGCTTCAAGTGCCCACTAAAGAGGATGGAGCCGAGTTCGTGACGTACGCGATCTCGGCACCGCAGAACACGGCGAAAGTTGAAGTTGATTTTATGGAAGAGATGCACAGCGCCTCCCAAAGCGGCTTCACGGAGCAGGAAGTCGCAGAGGCCAAATCAGGCTGGCTGCAGTCACGCCAGGTAAGCCGCGGGCAAGACAATGAGTTGGCAAGCCGCTTGGCAGGGCAGGCACATTGGGGCAGAACTATGGAGTGGGACGCGGATCTGGACCGAAGAGTGGCCGCACTGAAGACCGCAGACGTAAACGCTGCCCTGCACAAGTACATTGACGTAGCCAAGATCAGCTTCTTCAAGGCCGGCGATTTTGCGAAGGCAAAGGCAGATCCGGCGGCCTCGCCCACAGCGCCCGTTAGTCATTGACCAAGCGGCGAAGTATGTTTCGCGATCCAGGTGCCGATGGCATCAAGTGCGACGGGCGATATGGTTTCCGGGATGGATGGATACTCGATGGGCAAGCCGGTGTCGGCGGTTTGGAACAGGTAATTGAGGCCGGGAAGAATCTCCACCGAGGCATCCGGATTTCCTCCGCGAGCGAAGGCTGCCTTGAGGGCGGGCACATTCCGGCCAGGCACGACGTCCAGGTCCTTTTCCCCTTCGAGCGCGAGCACCGGACACTTCACCTTTTCGAGCACCGGCGCGGGATCGTAGTTTAAGAAGAACCGCAGCCACGGCGTGTGGAGATGCGGGAGTTGGTTGATCCACAGTGCGGCCACGTCGTCCTGCGA
>CAXUCT010000160.1:5064-6906 GCA_964249415.1 uncultured Bryobacteraceae bacterium
GAACTGGCCTGCTTTTCAAGAGCATGTCTCAAGTCGCGTTCCGTTTTGCCTTGGCGGACCATGTCGAACAGCATCGCGGCGATCTTCTGATCCTGAGCGATTTGCGCAGGCGGCACATGGGCAGCTTGTTCGGCGTGCTCACGCTGCCCGAGAAGAATCTGTTCACCCGGAACCGCAGGGGCTGCGAGCAATACAAGAAATGCCACTTCAGGCATCCTGGCCGCGAGTAGGGGAGCGATGATGGCGCCCTCTCCGTGCCCAATCAACCCGATTCGCTTACGATCAACATCCGGTCGCGTCATTAGATAACGGATGCCCGCTTCGGCATCAGAGGCCAGGTCTTGCGTGGTGGCTTTGGAGAAGTCTCCCGTCGAGGTGCCGATGCCACGGTCATCCACGCGTAAAACGGCGATGCCGCGTCGCGTCAGATAATCGGCCAGTAAACGGAACGGTTTGTGGCCGGCTACCGTTTCATCTCTATCCTGCGGACCGGAGCCGGGGATCAGCAAAACGGCGGGGAATGGACCCTCGCCAATCGGCGTTGTGAATACGCCTCCCAGCACGACGCGGGCCGCTGGGTTGATGTAACTGACGTTCCGCTCAAAGTAAGGGGCTCGCGGCCTTGGCTTCTGCTCCTGACCCGCGCCCACCCAGCCGTTTGAAGCCAAAAGGAGCATAAGCGCGATGGGAAGCGGCTTGGCGGCGAGCATTGTGCTCATCATACGCGTATGGCGGCTTCCGGGTGCGAAACTAAAAGAAAAATGACTGGTAACGAGATTCGGGCGAAGTTTCTAGACTACTTCGCCGGGCAGGGCCACAAGCGCGTTCGCAGCTCCTCGCTGGTGCCCGCTGACGATCCGACTCTGCTGTTCACTAATGCCGGTATGAACCAGTTCAAGGATGTGTTCCTTGGATTGGAGAAGCGCGACTATTCGCGCGCCGCGTCATCGCAGAAGTGTGTGCGCGCGGGCGGCAAACACAACGACCTCGATAATGTCGGGTATACGCGGCGGCATCACACGTTTTTTGAGATGCTGGGCAACTTCTCTTTTGGAGACTACTTCAAAAGAGACGCTATCGCGTTTGCCTGGGAATTAATAACGAGTCCCCAGTGGTTCGGCATACCGAAGGATAAGCTCTACATCACCGTTTTTCGCGAGGATGACGACGCCGAAGAGCTGTGGCAAAGCGTGGCTGGTGTTTCGAAGGACCGCATTTTCCGGCTGGATGAGAAAGACAATTTCTGGCAGATGGGCGAGACTGGCCCGTGCGGACCGTGCTCTGAGATTCATTACGACCTAGGACCGGAGGCAGCTGAACAGGGCCGCGAAGGTGAACAGTTTCCGATGGATGGCGGTGGCCGATTCGTAGAGATTTGGAATTTAGTGTTCATGGAATTCGATCGCGCAGCCGACGGAGTGTTGACGCCGCTGCCGAGACCATCCATCGATACCGGCATGGGACTCGAACGATTGGCCGCCGTGTTGCAGGGATGTCTGTCGAACTACGAAACAGACTTGATTCATCCCATTGTTGAACGCGCGGCTGAATTGCTGGGGCTTAAGCTGCACGCCAATGAGAGAAACGATGTGGCTCTGCGCATCAACGCCGATCATGCGCGCGCCACCACGTTTTTGATTCACGACGGAGTGGTTCCGTCGAACGAAGGACGCGGCTATGTGCTGCGCAAGATCATGCGCAGAGCGATGCGGAATGGCCGGCTGGCAGGGGCGACGGAGCCGTACTTCCATAAGCTCACCGCGTTCGTGGCGGACTTCATGAAACCTGCTTACCCGGAACTCGAGGAGAGCGTGGAACGCGTGGGCCGGATCGTCCGCGACG
>CAXUCT010000160.1:6916-9565 GCA_964249415.1 uncultured Bryobacteraceae bacterium
GAGTTGCGTTATGCAACTACGTTCGAAGTAGCGGAGAAAGTTTTCCAAGAACAAGCTAACACGGCGGCAGACGGTGTTCTGGCGGGTGCCGCGGCCTTCAAGCTATACGACACCTACGGTCTGGCATTAGACGAGCAGGAAGAGATGGCGCGCGAGTTCGGGCTTACCATCGACCGCGAAAACTTCGCCGTGGAGATGGAGAAGCAGCGCGTGCGGGCGCGTGCCAGTTGGAAAGGCGCCGACAAGGCGCAGATCGCGGATGTTTACAAAGAGCTTCCCGCTAGCGAATTTGTCGGGCGCAAGAGCCTGGAAACGGCTGTAGAAGTTGCACGGCTGATAGTTGATAAGAGTTCAGTGGATCTGGTGGAAGAGGGACCGGCGGAGGTATTTTTCTCGAAGACGCCGTTCTATGCCGAATCGGGCGGTCAAGTGGGCGATTCCGGCTTGCTGCTGGATCCAGAAACCCGCGAGCGAGTGGCCGTGGTGGAAGGCGCGTATAAGCCGGCGGCCACCGCAATGGTGCAAAGAATCCATGTGCTGAGGCCGATCAGGACAGGCGCGCGCGTGATAGCGGTGGTTGATCGTCCTAAACGCGGCGCCACTATGCGGAACCACACCGCTACTCATCTACTGCATGCCGCGCTACGGCAAGTGCTGGGAGGGCACGTCAAACAGGCGGGCAGTGTTGTAGAGCCCGGCAGGCTGCGCTTCGATTTCACTCACTACTCGCCCATGACCGGCGATGAGCTGCAGGAAGTGGAGCGCTTAGTCAACGGACAGATTTTGGGCAACACGGAAGTAAGTACGGACGTGATGGATCTGGATCAGGCTTTAGCCACCGGCGCCATGGCGCTGTTTGGCGAAAAGTACGGTGAGAGCGTGCGGGTGGTGAGCATCCCTGGCTTCAGCCGCGAGCTTTGTGGCGGCACGCATGTGAGCCGTACGGGCGACATTGGGCTGTTTAAGATTGCGTACGAAGGCAGTATTTCCGCAGGCCAAAGGCGCATTGAAGCGATTACCGGCGAGGGTGCGCTCGAAAAGTTTCAAGACGCAACAGCGCAGCTGGCTAAGGCTGGCGCGCTGTTGCACACCTCTGAAAGCGGCGTGCTGGAGCAGATGGAAAAGCTGCTGGAGCATCAAAAGATTCTGGAGCGTCAGTTCGAGCAACTCAAAACCAAGGTGGCTCATCAACAAATTGAGAGTCTGGAAGGACGCGTCGTCCATGGCGCCACAGTGCTTGCCGAGAAGGTGGAAGGCTTGGATGCCAAACAGTTGCGAACGATGGTGGACTCGCTTCGCAATAAGTGGAAGAGCGCAGTGATCGTGATTGCGTCCGTGAACGATTCGAACGTGTCTATTGTTTCAGCCGTCAGCAAGGACCTTACCGGCAAGGTGCAAGCCGGGAAGCTAGTAGGTGAGGTGGCAAAAGCGATAGGCGGCAAAGGCGGCGGGCGGCCCGATATGGCAGAAGGCGCGGGGAAAGATGTTGCGCAACTGCCGTCTGCTCTGGCAACGGTGTACGAAAGAGTGGAAGCACTGCTCTAGGTTTGCATGGAAAAATTCGACGTCGCTATCGTCGGGGCAGGGCCTACTGGTCTCGCTTGCGGCATTGAACTGGAGAAGCGCGGCCTTTCCCCGATCTTATTCGACAAGGGCTGCATCGTTAATTCGATTTACCACTATCCCATCAACCTGGTTTTCTTCACGACGCCGGAACTGCTTGAGATCGGCGACATCCCGATGACCTCGCTGAATGAAAAGCCTGGGCGCACGGAAGCGCTGAAATATTACCGGCGCGTGGCCGACCACTATAAGCTAAACGTGCACCAATACGAGAAGGTGCTGGGGTTTGATGGGTCGGACGGAAACTTCACAATCCAAACGGAGATGGCTTCGGGAGAGCGGCTCTGTTACGGCGCAGAGAAAATCATTCTGGCGAGCGGTTATTATGACATCGCGAACAGGCTGGACGTGCCCGGTGAGGATCTTGAAAAAGTAATCCATTATTACCGCGAAGCCCATCCATACTACAACCACGACGTGCTGATTGTGGGCGCAAAGAATTCAGCGTGCATCAGTGCGTTGGAGCTGTTTTGGACGGGCGCGCGCGTGACCATGGTGGTTCGAGGCGCTGGGATTTCGAACAATGTGAAGTACTGGATTAAGCCCAACATCGAAAATCGCATTAAGGATGGTGAAGTCAAAGCTTACTTCCACAGTTCGGTGAAGGAGATTCGTGCACATGAAGTGGTGCTCCAAACTCCCGGGGGTGAGCTCACGGTGAGAAACGACTTCGTGTTTGCGATGACGGGATATCGGCCCGATTTTGAGTTCATGGCGCAGCACGGTATTCACTTAGATCCAGTTACGTCGAAACCGATCACAGACCGTCAGACGTTGGAAAGCGAACGTAAGGGCGTTTATTTAGCGGGCGTAATTGTCGCAGGGACACACACGAACGAGATCTTTATCGAGAACGGCCGCTTCCACGGCAAACTGATTGCAGACGCGATTGCGAAGAGCTTGGTTGAGGCTTAGCCGGATCGATTACCTCACTAAAACGAAAAGCCGGCTTACCGGCGTTTCTCTTAATTGTTGCTCAGGGAAAAGGTTGAGGGGCAGTGATGTGGGGGCTAGAAGGCGTGGGAG
>CAXUCT010000161.1:0-5289 GCA_964249415.1 uncultured Bryobacteraceae bacterium
CTTGTAGACCGCGCATTGAGCATAGAGGCGGCGATGGCAGTAAAAGCAATGGCCACAAGGGATATGGTGAAAAACAACGACGTGATCGCCGGGGACGTATTTTGTAACCCGCTCTCCGACGGCGGCAACCACGCCAGCGGTTTCGTGACCGTAGATCCGCGGCGCAGCCAGCAGGTTATACTCGATCTTTTTTAGATCTGTATGGCAGATCCCACAACTCTCCACCCTAACGAGTATCTCGGCCGCCCCAATCTGAGGAGTCGGGACAGATTGAACTGCGACCTGAGCGCCGCCTGTATAAACGGCTGCCCTCATCGACGAAGGTACGGGTTCACTCGGGCTGGTTACCCGCTGACTCCGAGCTGATTCGGCAATTAACAAGAAACTCCCCCAAAACCTTGGCCGCGTCCTCCGTCCGGCGCTTTAAACGAAAAAGCTCTGGAACAACCTTCGGATGCGTTAGCGCGTATAGACCAATTTTCCCACGACGGATACGCCCCTCTGGGGACCTCATTCCGTTTAGATCGAAGCCGAAAGACTCGCCGGCACGATCCGTTACAACTTTGATGCACGTGAAGGGCAATCCGGCGCGTTTTGCACGACGGGCAACGGCGGCGGCCTCCATATCGATCGCAATTGCGCCGGTCACGCGTAACCGCGCCTTTTCCGCGGCGCTTGTGGCAATACGGTCCTGCGTGACGACTAGGCCTGAGGCAACCAGGACCGATGCCATAGCCCCGCCGCCCGATACACTTTCGGCCAAGAACTTTTCCTGGCTTTCGAGGTTAAGAACTTCGGTCGCGACCACGATTTGGCTTTCACGCAGCGCCGGATCGAGGCCGCCGCAAAAACCCGTACTGACCATTGCTTCTAGTCGCGAAGACGATAGATGGCCGGCCGTTACGGAGCGAATGGCGATCTCTACCGCCTGCTCCGCGAGCTTCGGACCAGCGCCGTTAGCGGCGAGCAGCAGCCGCCGGCCCTCCCAAATTCCTTCCCATGCATAGCTGATCGGCCATTTTAGTTTCCGGAGCCCGGTTAGCCTTTCGGCAAGCGGTTCCAGCTCCATAGCCTCAGAGGCGACATAAAGGATAGCCATTAGCTTTTGAGAGGCAGGTCAGCAGTAGCCGTGCGTGCGGAACCAATCGACCGCGCGCTCCAGCGCTGCATTTACAGACCCCGGCGCGAAGCCGAGCTCGCGCGATGCCCTTTCGTGGGTGACAAACATCTTCTTGCGCGCCATTCTTACGGCCTCAAGCGGCGCCAGCGGTTCCTTGCCCGTCAACTCCGCCCAGGCCGTTGTGATCACGCCAGCGGCGTACGCGATAGGGTACGGAACCTTGGCTGTCGGTGCGCGCCGATTTGTAATTGCCGCGAGACGGCCCAGGATCTGCTGCAGCGTGAGGTTTTCGCAACCCAGGATATAGCGTTGGCCCGGCTGCCCAAATTCGGCCGCCAGCAGATGCCCGAGCGCCGTGTCGCGGGCATCCACCAAATTCAGCCCTGTATCGATAAAGGCGGATAGCTTGCCTCGCAGAAAGTCGAGAACGATTTTCCCGGTTGGGGTAGGCTTCCAATCATGATCGCCGATGGGCGCGGTCGGGTTCACGATCACCACCGGGAGACCGCCGCGCGCTTTTTCTAAAGCGACTTGTTCGGCCAGCCACTTCGAACGCTTGTAGTGGCCCGACATGTCCTCGATTCCAACCGGCGTCTGCTCGTCACCAATCAGACCGTTGCGCATCCCGATGCAGCCCACCGTGCTGGTATAAACAATGCGCCGGGTCCCCGCGCGTTCCGCGGCCTCCAGCAGGTTGCGCGTGCCCGTCACGTTTGAATCGTATAGATCCTGCGGATGTTTCGACCATAGACGGTAATCGGCGGCCACATGGAAGACCAGCTCGCAGCCCCGGGCGGCCTCGGCTAAAGAGGCAGGATCACGCAGATCGCCGGTGACGCGTTGGACGTCTAGCTCGCGAATTTCGCTGCCAGTCCGGCAAAGCGCGCGAACGCGGTGGCCTCGCTCCACCAGCGTGCGAGCAACGTGCCAGCCCAGAAACCCGCTGGCGCCCGTAACTAGAGCGACGGACAATCGGACTTAGGATGCATGCGCCGCCCGAGCCATGGTGTGAACGGCGGGCTGACTGGCTTCGTTTTGCGCGGCAGTCGCTTTCATGAACTCAGAAAGCGCAAGTAGCGGGAAGGTGTTCCGGTAGTCTGTATAAGCGAGATAGAAGACGCGCGGAAAACCGGTGCCGGTGCAGTAGTCTTCATTCCAACTCCCATCAGCGTGCTGGGATTCAGTCAGATAATCAATGCCGTTGTAAAGGCTTTCGCTTCGCAGGTCGCCACCAGCCAATAGCGCCAGCACGGCCCAGGCGGTTTGCGAAGGAGTGCTGGGGTTCGGGATGAAGCGGTTCTCGTCGTAACTAGCGCAGCTTTCGCCCCAGCCGCCATCGCGGTTCTGGTAAGCGCGTATGAATTCGATGCCCTGCTGAATACTGGGCTCGTTTTCGCCCACACCGGCAGCGCGTAAACCGCGCAATGCAAGAAAAGTGCCGTAAATGTAATTGACACCCCAGCGCCCATACCAACTGCCATCGGACTCTTGCACGCGCAGCAGATAGGCGACCCCGCGGCGCACTGCTGGATGGCTGGGCTTGAGGCCACAAGCGATAACAGCTTCAAGAACGCGGCCCGTTATATCTGGACAAGACGGATCGAGCATGGCATTGTGATCGGCAAAGGGAACATAATTCAGAATCTGCCAATCGTTATCCACGTCAAACGCGGCCCAGCCGCCATCTTTACCCTGCATTGCCAGCAGCCAATCGAGCGCGCGTTTCTCACAGGCGCGCTGCTTGGTTTCGTCGGTGGCGCGAATGCCCCGCAAGGCCAGCAGCACCATGGCGGTGTCGTCTACGTCCGGATAGAACTCATTGTTGAACTCGAACGCCCAACCCGAGGGTTCGGTGTCCGGCCGCTTAAAAGACCAATCGCCCTTGCGCCGGACTTCCTTCGCGAGCAGCCAGTCTGCCGTGCGGCGGAGGGAACTCTCCGGCGGGTTCTTCGTTCCAGCCAATGCAAAAGCCGTGATGGCCGTGTCCCAGATGGGGGAGAAGCAAGGCTGCATGTAGAAGCCGCGCGCGTCATTGTCCACCATCAGCTTGTTAAAATGCTGTTCGGCTTCCACGCGTAATTCATGGTCGGGCCCGTGGCCCAAAACGTCCAACGCCATTACGGCATACTGCATGGACGGGTAAATGGCGCCCAGTCCATCGGAGCCGTCCAACCGTTCGACCATCCATTTGGCGCACTTATTCACGGCGTAGCGGCGGACGAATTTAGGCCCGACTCGTTCCCAGAGCTTCAGGCCGAGGTCGAGCGTGAGGAAACAGTTGCGCCAACTGAAGAGCTTGGGGTCCCATTCGGGCAGAATGGGCGCGCCTGGAAGAAACAGCTCATCCAAATGGAAGCCTGCCGGCACCGGACGCTGAGGATTGGACGAGTGGACGATCGAAAGTGAAATGACAATCGCTCGCGTCCACGATGACATTTGATAGATGAAGTTGAACGGGAGCAGGATAACCTCAGGCGGTATGGAAGGGCAGGCATCCCGTGGAAAGAGATTGAAAAGGCTCAGATTTGCCCGCACATAGCTATTTGCCGCCTGCAGACCGCCGAGCTCCAGGATGCGATCCCGCAGACGTTCCATTCGCGGATCGGCGGGCAAGACTCCCGCAATTTTTAATGCGAAATAGGCTTTGATGGACGCACTGACTTCCGAAGGCCCTTGGAGGTAAATGTTGAATCCGCCGTCCTCAAGCTGCCTTGAGAAAATCGCCGCCACGGCGCGATCGACTTGCGGCCGCGTGGGCGGATTCCAAACACCGTCGACCGGCGGGTGCAGCCAGAGCTGCATCATGATGTAATCGGATTCCAGCGTGCTATCCGCCGTAAGAGGCGCGCACCAGTATCCTTCGTGAGATTGACGCCGCACCAGCGACGCCGATGCTTTGCGTGTGGCTTCTGCAGCGGCGTAGAGTAACGAGCTAGAGAGTTGCAGGCTTGGCTTCATCGTTTGGGCACTGTCGTGAGATTAAGTACGGAGCGTATGAAGGCGCGGAGTGAAGCTTTCCAGATCCGACGGAAGCGTGAATCGCACATCTTCCTCCTTGATCTCGGCTTCCTCCAAATCGGTGTATCCTTTTGTTCGAAGATGGTCAATCAGTTCCTGGACCAAATGTTCCGGCGCCGAGGCCCCGGCCGTGACGGCCACGGTATCCACTTGGGCCAGCATCTCCGGCTGCACTTCGCTGCAGTCATCCAGCAAATAGGCTGGTACGCCCGCTTTCTCGCAGACTTCCACCAAGCGCCTGGAATTCGAGCTGTTCTGCGAACCCACCACCAGCAACGCCTGACACAGCGGAGCTACGGCTTTGACGGCTAGCTGGCGGTTCTCGGTTGCGTAGCAAATATCCTGCGTTTTGGGTCCGGCGATTTTCGGGAAACGCGCCAGAAGGCGAGTGACGATATCGCTCGTCTCATCGAGGGAAAGAGTGGTTTGCGTGAGATAAACTACCCGTTCCGGATCTCTAATATCCAGACGGTCTACATCGTCTACATCGGAAACGAGGATGGTATTTTGCGGCGCTTCGCCCAGCGTGCCGATGACTTCATCGTGGTCGCGGTGACCGATCAAAACGATGGTAAAGCCTTGTTTGGCAAATCGCACGGCTTCCAGATGAACTTTGGTCACCAGCGGACAGGTTGCGTCAATCACCTGGAGATGCCGCTCCTTGGCCTCTGCGCGCACCGCAGGAGAGACTCCATGAGCGCTAAAAATCACCCGCGCGCCTTGGGGAACTTCGCTCAATTCTTCGACGAAAAGCGCCCCCGCGCCGCGCAATTCATCGACTACGTGGCGATTATGGACAATTTCTTTCCGGACGTAAATCGGCGCGCCATACAGGTCCAGGGCGATCTTAACCACGTCTATCGCGCGCACAACGCCAGCGCAGAACCCGCGTGGTTTCAATAAGATAATCTTTTTCGTAGTGCCGCTCACCGGGGTGTAATCGGTGGGAATGGCGGGGTCGTACACAAGGCCAGTGGCGGACATAGGGATAAGGTCAAGTATAACAATTGGTTGTCTTTAGGAATTGAGAATTGTCAGGGCAGGGCTATGGCGCCCGGCGGATCGTGATTTGCTGCGCTGAGCGCAGGGTTAAGCGAGTAGGTTGATGGTGCCTGCCGTGGCGGTGGGCGATGCCGGCAGCTCAGTAGATA
>CAXUCT010000161.1:5299-9457 GCA_964249415.1 uncultured Bryobacteraceae bacterium
GAGTAGACGGCCGACCATCCGGCATGGGGATAGCCTGATCCGCCGGAAGGGGTCGCGCTAGATTTTCGACTTGGGGATTCTGGAGAGGATAGATCGTCTACCAGCAATCGCATGGCTTCCGGGCTGAACTCCACAGACACGTCCGGCTTCTCCTCTTCCATAGCTATTATGGTTGCGGTTCTCTGCGAGGCAAGGCCATCGGTCCCCAGCTTATAATTTTGCGCTGGGGAGGCAAACGCAAGCGCTTGCCGTCCTGCATTCGCGGGCAACACGCCATCGTCATAAAGCAGGTCTATCCCGGTTGCAGGTAGAAGGTCGGCCATACCGATTTCAGCACTTATCGGCTGATTGCCCAGTATCTTTAACAACGCCTCTGGGACGGAACGGCTCCGGCGCGTGCGCTCCACTAGTCCCTCGATCTAAAATAGGTAGGCGGGCAGCACGGCAAGTCCTGCCAATTAGATTATGAGTGTTCCTGTCTCCCAGATGTGGACGGTGGCGAGTTATGTGTACCGGCAAAAACTTCGCGGCCGCAAGCAATACCCGTTCGTGCTTATGCTCGAACCGCTGTTCCGGTGCAACCTGGCGTGTGCCGGCTGCGGCAAGATTCAATACCCGGCCCATGTACTGAAGCGCCAGCTTACCCCCCAAGAGTGTTTCGAAGCGGCCGAGGAATGTGGAGCGCCCATGGTTTCCATCCCGGGCGGCGAACCTCTAATGCATCCGCAGATCAAGGAGATCGTGGAAGGGCTGGTAGCGCGCAAGAAATATGTGTACATGTGCACCAACGCCCTGCTGCTGGAAGAAAAGCTGCACCTGTTTACGCCCAGCAAATATCTGAGTTTTTCGGTGCATGTGGACGGCCAGCGCGAGCACCACGATTTCTCGGTGTGCCGCGAGGGCGGTTATGACGCAGCAGTCAGCGGGATCAAGGCGGCGCGTGCCCGCGGATTCCGCGTCACCACCAACACCACGCTTTTTGACGGCGCCGATCCGAACAGCGTCCGCGAGTTCTTTGACGAAATGATGGACCTGGGCGTGGAAGGCATGATGCTTTCGCCCGGATACTCCTACGACAAGGCTCCGGATCAGCAGCACTTTCTCGGCCGCGCACGCATCAGGCGTCTATTCCGGGCCATTCTCTCCAACCGCAAGCCGTCCTGGAAATTCAACATGTCGCCGCTGTTTAGCGAGTTCCTGATGGGCAAGCGTAATTTCACCTGTACGCCCTGGGGCATGCCCACCTATAACGTGTTCGGCTGGCAGAAGCCTTGCTATCTGCTGCAGGACGGGTACGCGGATTCCTTTGCCGAACTACTGGGCGAGACCGAGTGGGCGAACTACGGAACGGAATCCGGGAATCCGAAGTGCGCGAACTGCATGGTGCACAGCGGATATGAGGCGTCCGCCAACGATTTTGGATTCGGCACGGTGCGCGGCTTCTTTGCCATGGCGAAGGCCTTCGTCTTTAGCCGTTACCGCGATGAAGACGCGAAGGCGCTGCTGAACGAGCCGCATAAGCCTGTGCATTCGTACAACCCGCTGGTTCACATCAAGGCGGCGGAAGAGACACGCGCATGACAGAGCAGGTTCAATCGCCGGACGACTTGGAAGTCTCGCCCGGCTTTGCGCATGAAAAGCTGCAGGGTTGGATTCCTTCGTTGGCAACAGATGACGAGATCCGGGATGCGCTGGAAAAAGCGTTTGATTACCGCGGTGATGTGACGATCACGCGCAAGGATGGAAGCGCGGTGGAGGGTTATCTCTATGACCGCAAGCAGGGGCAGACGCTCGATGATTCGCTGGTTCGCGTGTTGCCGGCAAACGGGACTCCGCGGGTGAGCATTTCCTATGCAGACATCGCGGCGCTGGTGTTTAGCGGACGCGATACAGCCGCCGGCAAGAGCTGGGAAGCTTGGGTACGGAAGTTTTGGGAGAAGAAGGTGGTAGGCGAAAGCGCCGCTATCCAACCGGACACGCTGGATTAGATTAGCGTTGGCTCCCATTCAGGACCAGGTGGTTTAAAGGCCCACAACCACTACCTAGATTTGGTGCGCTCTCAATCGCTGCCGAGACGTACAGCTTGGCGCGTTCTATCGCTGTCTCGAGGTTGTGGCCGAGTGCCACTAACGAAGTAATCGCGGCCGAGAGTGTGCAGCCGGTTCCGTGCGTGTTGCGTGAATTCATCCGTGGCTGCGAGAAGCGACGGTGCAGGGCGGGAGTGCTGAGAATGTCGACGGCATCTCCGCTGCGATGACCGCCTTTCACAAGCACGGCATGGCAGCCAAAACCGCGGAGGCGCGTGGCGGCTTCGGCCATGTCCTCCTCCGACTCGATGTGGGTGCCCGTGAGCGCTTCGGCTTCGGGAATGTTGGGCGTGACGAGATAGGCATGCGGCAATAGCTTGCGCTTCAGCACTTCCTGCGCCTCGGCGGCCAATAACGGCGCGCCGTGCTTGCTGATCATTACTGGATCAACGATTAACGGGAATGAAAACGACTTGGAAAGCTCTGCGACGGCTTCGATGATCTCGATGCTGCCGAGCGCCCCGGTCTTGGCCGCGGCAGGTGGAATATCTTCAAGGACAGCTTCGATCTGTTGAATGACGAGATCCGCAGACAGAATTTCGACTCGCGAGACGCGCTGGGTGTTCTGCACGGTGAGGAGCGTGATCACCGCTTCTCCATACACACCGAACTGATGGAATGTTTTGAGATCGGCCTGGATGCCGGCTCCGCCGCTGGGATCAGAGCCTGCGACCGAGAGCGCTACCGCTGGCATGTTCCAACGGTAGCGCAGGGGGGTTACTGGAAGTTTGAGGTCTGACTGGCTAAGATTTGACCGGCTGAGTTCAAGAAATTGGCGGTGACCGACCCCACTTGCATGACGTCGCCCACGACGGGAAAAGTCACTTGCAAGGCGAACATGCCTCCCTGGTCTGTCGGCCCAAAGAAGTAATTATGAAAATTGGATGTGGCGTCCACTGGAATCGTAGCAAGAGGGTTTCCTTGCCCGTCCTTGGCGGTGAAGAACGTGAATGACAGCCGCCCAGCGCTGTAGCTGTTGTCGTACCCGTCAATTGTGACGATTAGATTCGGGCTTTGGCGAACGGCCGTGCTCGATGTAATTTGAAGTTTCGACGGGATGGAAAGCTTCCAGGTGTACGGCTGTAACGTAGCCGGATCCGTGGCCGTGATGGTGATGGTTCCCGCCGTGGTTCCGGTCTGGAAAGCGAACTGGGATTGACCATTCGACAACGTCCCAGTAAGTGAACTGGGCGTGAAGGAAACGGGACCTATATTTGCTGCTGTCACCGGTGAGATGAACGTGACTGCTGGATCATTCGTTACGCCCGGCACGGCCGACGTGAAACTGATGGACAAAGGAACCAAAGCGGTAGTGGCGGACGAGACCGTAAGCGTGGCCTGAATCTGTTTCTGGCTGTCAAAGGTCTGGCTTGTGCAAGGCGTGGCGCCGCACATCAGCGCGAGCCCCGGCAGATCGGATTGCGAACTCCCGACCGCGGTTGGCGGCTGGGCGTTGAGCGTATAGGTGATGCCGTTCCCGGAGGCGATAGTAAGTGTTCCCATACTTGCAGCAGAGCCGTTGAAGGTGACCTGGAACGTCAGGCTGTAGCCGGGGTGGATCGTGACGGGTTGTCCAGAAGTAATGGCTGTGCCCGGTGAGGCGCTGCCACTCAGACCGAGCATTGGCGCGGACATGACAAAGCCCGTGCCCGACAGCGTGGGCGGGGAGGACAGTGTAATATCCGCGTACTGCGTGCCAAGAATTTCAGTATTCGCAATGGTAAACAGCACGGTCAGCTCGTCTAGGCTCGGACCCATGTTGATGGTGTAGCCGGAGCAGCCTTCACAGGGCTTTCCCGTGCCGCCGTATACGTAAGTGATGTCCGGTGAATTGGGGCCGACGCTTCCCTGGAGAGTGTAAAGGGCTGAGCCGAATGTCAGGGTGGCGTTTTCCGGGGTGGATGGACCGGGCGTGGCCTCAGGCGTAAAAACAACCGTGAAGGAGACCGGCTTGCCGGGATCGATTGTCGCAGGCAATGAAGCAAGGTCGGGGGAGTTGAATACTGCTATCGAGTAGATGGTGCTTTTGACGAGAGTGATGGAGGGCCTGCTTATGGGTGCGGAGGTGTTG
>CAXUCT010000162.1:0-1646 GCA_964249415.1 uncultured Bryobacteraceae bacterium
CGCTTGAGCGATGTCATACGCTGCCAGAGCATCAAAACTTTGATTGCGATCACGCAAATCGAGATAGTCGGGATACGATTGCATCGGCAATTTATCTTTCGCGCGCTCGATTCCGTAGAGGCTCTCCGGCTGCGGCACATTCAGCGGGCGTAGAATCAGCCCGTTCAAGACACCGAACACTACGGCGTTCGCGCCTATCGCCAGTGCCAGCGTCAAAACCGCGACGACCGTAAAGCCAAAGGACTTGCGCAACACGCGCAAGCTGTAGCGCGCATCCTGTATCAGAGTCTCCACGAAGTTGCCGCCGAGTGCTTCCCGGCTTTCCTCTTTGAACCGCACGTGGCTGCCGAACTCGATGCACGCGCGGCGCTCTGCGGCACCACGACTCAGCCCGGAGCGTTCCAGGTCATCCGCACGGTGCTCGATATGCGAGCGAAGCTCTTCGTCCACCTCATCCTCTACACGGGAACGTTGAAAAAACTTAGCGACGAGGCAATTCAGATAGGCCAAGAATTTCATATTTCCTCCGGCTCACTCGTCGCGCAGCAGTATCAAAGGATCAAGCGACAGCGCGCGTTGCGCTGGTATCCAGGTGGCCAGCAAACCCAGCAGCGCCATGGCCAACACAACACCAGCCAAGACCAGCGGATCGCGGGGAGTCGCTTGATAGACGATCGAAGCGAGCACCCGGCTCGCCAAGATTCCTAAAATCAATCCGGCCGCTGAACCGAAAGCTAACAGTTTGAAGGCGCGGCCCAGCGCTGCCTCCAACACTTCGTTCCGCTGGGCGCCGAGCGCCAATCGAATTCCCAATTCCTTCAATCGTCTGCTCACCGAATACGCAGCCATGCCGAAGATGCCCGTGATGGACAGCATCGCGCCCATGATGCCCAGCACACCGAGCGCCATCGTCGCCACACGCGAGGGAAACATCACTACGCTCAGCATGCTGTTCCACGTCTGGATGTCCAGCGGCAGCCCCGCGTCTAAGGTGTGTAGTTTAGTCCTGATGGCTGCTTGTAGCTGTTGCGGATCCTGGGTTGAGCGCACCACCAGAGCGGCCGCACTGGTGGGTGATCGCAAAAACGGGAGAAACACCGCCGGCTGTTGATCTTCCGTGAGGCTCAAATATTTTCCGTCTTCAACAACACCGACGATTTGTACACGCGTTCCCTCCTGCAACTTGAAATATCGCCCGACTGCGTTTTTCACCGAGCCAAACAGCTTGCCCGCAAACTCCCGATTCACTACTGCGACGGGCGGCGCGCTCTTATCGTCATGCCAAGTAATGCCTCTGCCCGCCAACACGCTTGTGCTGGCCGCCTGAAAGTATTGAGGAGATATGTCGTACCTGTACGGCGTGACAGCGACATTCGATGGCCTCAGATCGGCAGTTTCTTCTTTAAAGACATTCGCCCGGAAAGCGGCCGTATAGACCAAGGGTGGGTAATTATTCACCAATCCCACTCGCTGGACGCCGGGAATCGTTCCCAGCGCGTCGATCATGCGTTTCTGCAGGGCGGGCACTTGGTCGCCGCTATAGCCGGCCATCGCCAGGGTAGTATTGACCACCATTGTGTTGCGCGGCTCAAAGCCGAAGTTACTGTCGAGTGAGCGTATCAGTCCGCGCACCGCAACCATCGAAG
>CAXUCT010000162.1:1656-9427 GCA_964249415.1 uncultured Bryobacteraceae bacterium
CAAATCGCAATTTGCACGCCGCAAGAGATCCCGGACGGTGACACGGCGCCGGGCCCGGGCGCTCGGTCCGGCTTTGATGATCCCGTACGGATCGGTCTTCAGAACTTGGCGTACAGGAACCATCCCGAAGAGAAATCCGCTCACTAAAGCCAAACTCAAAGCAACCACATAGACATTTGCGTCCGGGCCGACAGGCAAATGGATGGGAGCGCCGGGAAACGGCTGCCACTCACTCAGTTGGCGCAATAACTCAACGCTGCCGACCAATCCAACCTCAACCACAACCAGCTAGAACATACAATATTCAAAGAGAAGTCCCCGCATGATGCGATTGCGACTGGAACCAAGCGCCAGCCGCAGCGCCATTTCGCGCGATCGGTCCGCCGCTCGTGCGGCAAATAGGCTGCCCAGATTGGCGCAAGCGGCCAGCAGAATCAATCCCGCCAGCAGCATCAATCCCGCGACGAATGCCCGCGCCGGACCGGCGAAAGAAGTGAGGCCTTCATGTATCAACGAAGAGTTCTTGTGACTCACCTCTTTGGGATAGGTCTTTTCGAGAGACGCGCCTATCGCGTTCACATCGGCTACGGCCTGAGCGTGAGTCACTCCCGGCTTGAGATGTCCGAACGCCTCAAAAATCCCCTTGATGCTGCCGCGGGCGTCCAGGAGATTTTCCCCTTCCACCTGCTCCTGGTTCACAATCGGCATAAAGAAATCGGGAGAGATAAACAACAAAGTCCCGCGGAACTGCGGCGGCGCTACACCGATAACAGTGAAAGGATGCTTGTCGATCTGAACAACACGGCCCACCACGCCGCGATCGTCTCCGAAACGGCTGTGCCAACAGGTGTAGCTAAGCACGAGGTATGGAGCGCTGTTGCGGCCGTGCTCATCGGAACTGTGGAAGACGCGTCCTAGATACGGCTGAGTCTTGAGCACGTCGAAGTAGTTCCCACTGGTTGCATAGCCCGTCGCGGCGGCTGCATCGTTGCCCCTATCCAGGCCTGCAGAGACGAATTTAAAAGCTGCCAGACTATCGAAGCTGCGGTTGCGATCGCGCAGATCGACATAGTTGGGATACGATTGGAATCCAGAACCATCCCCGTACGCGGTTCCATAGAGGTCCTCCGCCTGGGGCACATTCAGCGGGCGAAGTATCAGCCCGTTCAAAATGCCGAAAACCACGGCGTTTGCGCCTATCGCCAGCGCGAGCGTCACTACGGCGGCGATGGTGAACCCGCGAGACTTGCGCAACATGCGGAGAGCGAACCGCGCATCCTGCATCAGAGTCTGGATGAAGTTGCCGCCCAGCGCTTCCTTACATTCCTCTTTGAACCGCACGCGGCCGCCGAACTCGATGCGGGCGCGCCATTCTGCCTCGGAGCGGGTTAGCCCGGAACGCTGGAGATCGTCGGCGCGGTGCTGGATGTGCGAGCGAAGCTCCTCCTCCATGTCATCGTCCAGCTGAGAACGGTACGGAAACCTAGCGGCGAGGGAACGAAAATACGCCAGGAAGCTCATATTTCCTCCGGTTGTGCGGCAAGAGCAGCAGCCATGGCCGCGGCGACACGGTTCCAGCCATCGGTTTCCTCCCGCAGACGCTTGCGCCCCATGGCCGTAAGTTCGTAAAACTTGGCCCGGCGGTTGTTCTCCGACGTGCCCCAGCTTGCTTTCAGCAAGCCCTGACGCACCAGGCGGAACAATGCTGGATAGAGCGCTCCCTGCTCGATGAGCAGCGCTCGATCGGAGATTTGGCCGATGCGTAAAAGAACGCCGTAGCCATGCAGCGGACCGAGAGAGACTGCTTTCAGAATCAGCAGGTCGAGAGTTCCTGGAAGAAGTTGGGCTTGGCCGGACATCACACTCCTAAGCTACTCAGGATTGTAATGCAGACTTTCCTAAGCTGTCAAGGAGAGATAAGTCTCACGGGGAAGCCGGAATCTCGCTTCAATTGAATTGAGCCAATATCCCGCGCGCCATATCGTTCAGTGGCAGAACGTGATCCACGGCGCCGACGTGAATCGCCTCGCGCGGCATACCGAACACGACGCAGCTCGCTTCGTCTTGAGCCAGAGTGCGAGCCCCTTTCTGTTTCATCTGCAGCAATCCCTGTGCCCCGTCATTCCCCATGCCGGTCAGGATGACGCCCACCGCTTTAGCCCCGGCTGCCTCAGCGACGGAATCGAAAAGCACATCCACCGAAGGGCGTTGGTAACAGACTCGCGGACCCGTTTTCACCACAACGCGATAGCCGGCCGCATTCCGGCGAATCAGCATGTGAAAATCTCCGGGCGCGATGAGCGCTCTCCCCGGCAGCGCGAGATCTCCGTCCACAGCCTCCTTCACCTCAAACCGGCAGAGCTGATTGAGACGGTTGGCAAAGGCGAGTGAGAAACCCGCAGGAATATGTTGCGTGATCACAATGGGCGGCACATTCTCCGGAAGCTGCACCAGGATGTGATGCAGAGCTTCCGTGCCGCCGGTCGAGGCGCCGATCGCAACCAGCGAGTCAGCGGGCGCCGCCGAAAGCTGCACGCGTTTTTGAACTCGCCGGCGGAGACGCGTTGGCAGGCGCGGGTGACGGGGGAGACGTGAGGCGGCCGCGTGCTCCGGCTTCGGCTGCTGCGCGAACATGATGCGCTAGATCGAGCCGCAGCTCTCCCACCGAGTACGGGCCGCCAGGCTTCGCCAATACATGAACAGCGCCCGACCGCATGGCGTCAAGCGCGGCTTGCGAGGAAGCTTGCGCCAGCGAACTAATCACGATTACCGGGATGGGGTGGAAGCGCGCGAGCTTTTTGAGGAAAGTGAGCCCGTCCATGCGCGGCATCTCAATATCGAGCGTCACCACATCCGGATGAAGCGTTAGAATTTTGTCCCGCGCCACATACGGATCGGGCGCTGTGCCGACAACCTCAATATCGGAATGCCCCGTTAAGGCTTCCGTCAGCAACTTCCGAACGATCGCCGAGTCATCGACAATCAAGACCCTGATTTTCCGGCCCGGTTCCAAAACCATTAGTTCACCCGCACGTACACCTGGAGCAGTCCGTCGCCCAGATCAAAGGTCCGGCTAGTCGCTCCGGAGGCGGCCGCGGACGCCGCTTCGGCCTTCTGCAATTCCGGACTGGTTAGTTCAAACAGATTGTCAGCATGTACACGCGTCAACAGAGCGCCACAAATCATGTTGGCGAGCTCGCAGATCACCTCGCCCGTCTGCGCCTCTGACACAGCATCGGGCTCATCACCCAGAAAATTTGCGGCAATGACTTGGGCGGCCGAGGCTGACACATTCACGCCAAACGAGCCCCAGGGCTCGCCCCGGAACTCCAGACACGCGCAGACTGGTAGCGCGGAATCGGGCGCGCTCTCGCTTTGAGAGACCACCGCCATAAAAAACATGGTGTCCAGCACTTGCTCGGCTGCGGACGCCAAGGCTTCCGAAAGTTGTTCAACCACTATTGCGTACGCCAAGCACATCCTCCAGTTCTTGCCGAAGCTCCTCGGGCGAAAACGGTTTCGTCACATAACCTCGCGCACCCAACCCCAGCATCTGCGCGCGGCGCTGCTCAGTGGCATCGGTCGATATTACAATCACCGGAATCCCTCGCAATGTTTCGTCCGCCTCCACGCGCCGCAGAAACTGCTCACCGTTCATCTTGGGCATGTTGATATCGGTCAAGATCACATCCACCCAGTTGCCGCTTAAGACCGCGAGCGCTTCTTCACCGTTGCCTGCCTCGAAATAAGCACCCGCTTCGAAACCCGACATCTCTACAACACGCTTCACAAAGGCACGCATAGCGGGCGAATCATCAACAATCAAAACTCGAAAAGGCATGCTTTACTCCTGAAAGGGTCTACTCCTGTCACAGCTCCCGCCCGGGCGGTAGCTCGCGCCCGAACGTCACGCTTCCGACTCCGGTTCGCCTGGTCCCCGCACCCACATCTTGCCCGTGTTCACGTCCAGCCGGACGGTACGAGCCGTGCTGCCGCCCACAGCCTCCTTATGGGTGAAAACGCCCGCCTTCCAAAAGATTTTTCGCAGCGCCGCGTGATTTCTCTTGCCGATGTTGAACAGCGCATTGTCGTCCATCACCTGGGCGCCTCCGAAAACCCCCACGCGCAGCCTCTTCTTGTCCGCGCCCAGTTTGTACGCGTTTCGAAACAGCAGCGGAATACCCGTATCGGCAAACAGGTGCGGGTTCCGTTCCGCTTTTGCGGCATCAATGCTCGATTCCGGCAGCATGAAATGCAGCAGCCCGCCCACGCGCGCCACTGGATCGTGAATGACCACCGCGATGCAGGACCCGAGAGCGTATGTGACCAGCGTTTGCGCCGGATCACTCGTCACCTGACCGTCACCAACGCCCACGACAAGCATCGTTACCGGCCCGTCTTCCGCGAATTTGAAACAGTGCTCCCGCCCTTCCGGTAAGCCGCCGGTATCACGTAATTCAGCGGCTGATTGGTACCCATCAAACTTTCGGAATGTCCGATAAACAGGTGCCCTCCCGGCTCGAGATAATGGGAGAGCCGGTTCACCACGCGTTCCTGCGTCGGTTTGTCAAAGTAGATCATTACGTTCCGGCAGAAGATCACCGGAAAGGCCTCCATTTCGGGATACGATTCCACAAGATTGATGCGGCGAAAATCCACCAGCTTGCGAACCTCCGGCTTTACCTTGTAGAAGCCCCTTGAAGCGCCCTCTCCGCGCAGGAAGTACTTCGATTGCAAGGCGGCAGGAACCGGCTGCAAGCGGTCTGCGCTGTATACGCCGCGACGGGCGATATCGAGCACACGCGTAGAGATGTCAGAGGCGACAATCTCCACGCGCGCCCGGCTACTCGCGGGTAAGGCTTCGAGAACGGAGAATGCCAGCGTATACGGCTCTTCGCCACTTGACGAAGCCGCGCACCAGATTCGGATCCGGTCGCGGGCCGCCAATTGGGGAATGATCTGCTCCTGCAAGAACTCGATATGCGCCGGCTCACGCAGAAAACTGGTGTGGTTTGTCGTGAGCGCATCCACCATGGCGAGCAGAGCCTCGCCCGTTTTATCCGCCAGCAAGTGTTCGTAGTAGTCATGGAAGGACTGGAAATGACGGCTCGCAATCAGTTTCCCGAGCCGGGAGGAGACAAGCTGCTCCTTGCCTTCCTTTAGATCAAGCCCGAAAGTCTTGTAGGCCAAGTCTCGAAACTGTTCAAATTCCTTGCCGGTAAGAGGGCGTACAGCTGTCGCTTCTTCACGCAACGCCATTCCCCACCCCTCCCTGAATGGCTTCGACATCGAGAATTAAGCCCACTCGTCCGTCGCCCAAAATCGCGCCGCCGGCTATCCCCGGAACGTTCTTGAAGACTTTACCGAGACTCTTGATCACCACTTCCTGCTTGCCTATCAGCTCATCCACGGTCATGCAGAAGCGTTTGCCTTGCCCCTCGCAAATGATCAACAGGCTTTCAGCTATGTTCTCCGAGCGCGCCTCGATCCCGAACCTCCGGTTAAGCCGTACAATCGGCAGCAGGGCGCCACGGATGAGCGCGACTTCCGATCCGCTCGGTAGGGTCGAGATCATCCCGGCGGCTGGACGTAACGTTTCGTGCACCGCGGAAATTGGCACGATGTAGCGCTCCTCGGCCACGCCAATGACTAAACCATCGATGATGGCGAGCGTGAGCGGCAGTTTCAGAAAGAAAGTAGTGCCTTGCCCGCGTACCGACTGGATGTCGATGCGACCGCGCAGCTTTTGGATCTGCTTCTTGACCACGTCCATTCCGACGCCCCGGCCGGAGATGTCCGTGATCTGGTCCGCCGTCGAAAACCCAGGCTCGAAGATCAAGGCGAACACGTCCGTGTCACTCATGTGATCGCCGTGTTCAATCAGCCCTTTCTCCTTGGCCTTTTTGACGATCTTTTCCCGGTTAAGGCCGCGTCCATCGTCGCCCACTTCAATCAGAATGTTGCCGCCTTGGTGATACGCCCGCAGGATCGCCTTCGCTTGGGCCGGTTTGCCCGCCGCCAGACGCTCCTCCGGCGGTTCAATCCCGTGGTCGAGCGAGTTGCGCACCATATGCATCAGCGGATCGGCCAGTTCCTCGACGATCGTTCGATCGAGCTCCGTTTCTTCGCCGCTGATCTCCAGTTCCGCCTGCTTCCCGGACTTTCTAGTCAAATCGCGCACCAGGCGGTTCATGCGTTGAAACACCTGCCCGATAGGAAGCATCCGCATTGCCATGGCCGTTTTCTGCACCTCAGCCGTGATTCGCGCGGCTTGCGAAACATTCCTTAGCAAGCGAGGACTTTTGAGCTTTGTCATGTCGGGGTCGTGCCGGATGAGAGACTGTGCAATCACCATCTCGCCGACCATGTCGACCAGGTAATCGAGTTTTGCTGTATCTACCTTGACCGAGCGCGTTTCGCCGGCATTTGCTCCCGTGGCCCGCTCGCCTGCCTCCGGCCCGGCAGAGCCCGACCGGCTCGCCGCTTTTACGTTGCCCGCCGAAGCTTCGGTTTTATTTACACTCGCGGGAGCAGCAGCCGGAGCTACGGCCGGCGCTTCGGCGACGGCAATCGCTTCCGATAACGTCGCCAGATCGGAAGTCGCCGCTTCGGGAGCTTGCGAGGGCTCGGCTCCTCCCGCAGCCTGGCGCCGAATCCGCTCAATCAGAGGACCGGCATTTCCCGGCTCCGGTTGCGGCGTTCCGCCCAGGGCGCCATCGATGTACTGCATCCACGTCTTCAGGTGATCGGCGCCCTCCAGAATCACGTCCACCACCGGAGGCGTGATCACTAGCTCGTGGTTGCGCGCTTTGTCGAGAAGAGTTTCAACTTCATGCGCGGTCTCCTGAACATGCGCGAACTCGAGAAACCCCGCGAGTCCCTTGATCGTGTGGAACGCGCGAAAAATTCCATTGAGGGCATCCGCGTTTGCCGGGTCGCGCTCGATCGTCAAAAGTTGATTTTCGATGGTGGACAGGTGTTCCCGCGATTCCACCAGAAAATCGGACACCAGTTCCGGATCCTGTGCCAAGGCACTGCTCGCCAGAGGGCCACCGCTAGAGAGATGGCCGGCGGCCGCAGCGGAGCGGCTTTCCCCTTACGCTTCCGCACTCCGGGCCCCCGTCGTCGCTCCTTCCGGACCCGCGCCGGATTGACCAAGGGCTGCTTGCAGCTTCGTGATGCCGCTTTGTAATTCACTTTCGAGCCCCGCGCCAGGAGTTGTCTGGGCCGCTGCTGCCAGCCTCTCCTTTATGCCGGAGGCGAATTGAATCGCCTCGCCGAGACCGGCCGACTGCGCGGATTGGTAGACCGCATCGACCGCCGCCTGAAGCTGCTCTATTGTGTCCGGGCTGTCGCTTCCCGACAGATCCGCCGTGACCAACAGCATCGCCAGCCGTTCGGTCTGCTGGCTCAGCTTTTCTTTCTTCTCGGGATCAAGTACTTGAGAGGACATGGGGAATCAATCTATCGAACGCAAGCAATCATCGGCTCCGAGCGCTCTGGTCCGGTTAGAACTCTTTGAAGTCGTCGTCCATCGGAATTGGATGGTTGTCCGTCCGTCCCGCTATCGCGAAGCTGGGCTGGCGAGCGGCTTCCGCTCTCTTGGGAGAAGTAAACGTGCCGGATGAAGTGGCAGACTTGAGCGCGCTCAGGCTGCTTGTCAAGGCGCGCGGTCGTCCCCCTCCGCCGCGCGTTCCCTCCGCTTGATAGATCAACCCCGCGCCTCCGGAGCCGCCGACCAGCATTTGCAGTTGCTGAACAATCGCGCGAA
>CAXUCT010000163.1:0-7560 GCA_964249415.1 uncultured Bryobacteraceae bacterium
GTATGTTCCTGGCGCTACCGCGGCAGCAGCGGGAAATACGCTCGAAAGGTGTAGCGCCGGCGTGTCATTCAGCGCGCCTAGAGAAGCGTTATTCAGATCTTGTCCAACGAAATATCCGGGGATACCGTTGAGTGCGTTGCCCACAGAACCCGAGATTTGTCCGCCTCCCTCATCGAAGAAAAGCCCATAACCCGCTCGAAAGACAAGCTTCTTTCTAAGCTGATAAGCTACGCTGATTCGCGGCGCAAAGTTGGTCTTCTTGGCACTGAGAAAGTGCTGCGGGACACCAGCCGCAATACCGGGGATTTGCAACTCCCACCCGGGCACGCTCTGGTTTACCAGCGCGCAGCAGAGATTATTGGGGGCATAGATCGGAATGATGAGATCGTAGCGGAGACCGAGGGACAGAGTGAGCTTGCCGAGCTGCATGCGGTCGTTGGCATAAAAACCCCAGTAAGGGAAACGGACGTCGAGTGCGGGAGCCGTAGGCGAAGAACGGCTGATGTTGTAACGCTGGTGGATGTTCCGCGGAAGTCCGAGCAGCAGGTCTGCGAAAGCATCTCCGCCCACGCTCCCGTCGGCTGAGCCGGCCTGCGTGAAGTCCTGCTTCGGGCAGGAGCCTTGAATGTAATTCAGTGCGCAGCCAAAGGAAACGTATCGATTGAAATCCCAGTCCTGCTCGCCCTTATTGAAGTAGTTGCCACCGAAAGTGAAGTTGTGCACGCCATGCACCCAAGACACATTGTCAGAGAATTGCAGGCTCGTGTTCGACGCCTGGAAAATTTCGCCATATCCGATCTCCGCATAGCCGAAGACGTTCATCAGCAGCACGCCCCTATTGAGTCCGTTTCCGGTGTTCGAGAAGACCTGATTGAACGGGTTCTTATCGCTGTTAAGGAACGACAGTTCCGAAGGTGGCGCAGTCACAAGAGCGGCGCGCCCAATTCCAAAGATAAATTCATTCGTCAAGTTCGGAGTGAAGATGTGAGCATCATTGACTGTGACCAGCCGCGAGCGGTCATCCAAATTGGCAGTGAATTGCGGGAAAACACCCCCGGCATTGTTGTCCGTTCCGTGCGACTTCGAGAAAGTAACAAAAACACTGTTCTTCTCCGACAAACGGTAATCGAAGCGGCTGTCGAAGCGATAGGTGGAAGCAGCATGATTGGCCGACGTCACGTAATTGAACCCGTTCAGATTCGGCGTGTTGGGCGTTGGATATAGAGCTACAATCGCGGCCGATTTAGGATCAATCGAATTAACAGGAAGTTTGTTGAACGACAAGGGCGTCCGATGGCTATTGCCGGATGAATCATAGGTCGTGGAGTATGGATCGTAGAGCTGCTGCGTCGGGTCCGCGCAGATTCCATTTGCGTCAAAGCCCGCGGTGCAAAGTTCACCGAAGTTTCCACTCCGTTCCGCTTGGCTGGGAAGCAGGGCCGTGGTGTTGGGGAGTCCGTTGCGATCTTGCCACTGCTCCCAATTGCCAAAAAAGAAAGCGCGATCTTTCAGCTTGTGGCCCAACTTTGGGAGGATGACTGGACCGCCCAAACCGCCGCCGAACTGATTTCTTCTGAGCGTCGGCTTCGAAAACAGGCCTACCGCTTCGTCATACGGATTCCTCGCGTTCAGCAGGTCATTTTCTAAATAGTCATAAGCCTGGCCGTGAAACTGGTTTGCTCCGGCACGGGTAGACACATCGAAAGTGGCAATATCGTGCCCGCTCGCGGCGCTGAAGTCGCTGACCGCGATACGCGCTTCCTGAATGGCGTCTGGCGACGGGGCATAGCTGATACCACCCTGGTAGTTCTCGGTCGCATTGACGCCGTTAATGTAGTAGCCGTTATCGGGAGGTACCCCCTCAAACTGTCCTCCCACGGCGAATTGCGTGCCGCCGCTCACGTGATTTGCCCCCACGTTGTATGTGCCGCCGGTGTTTACGTTCGGCAGCGGAGTCGTGGCGATGGCCGGAGCGAGCGCAGCAAGGGATGTATAGTTGCGGCCACTGATAGGCAAGGACTGTATCTGCTGGTAATCGATTTGCTGATCTACGCTGGCGCGATCCACTTCGACCAGCGGCTCTGCCGACGTGACTTCAACTGACTCGTGAACCGAACCTGGCTCGAGCGTGAAGTCAAACTTGACATTCTGTTGAGTCGCTACCTCAATAGGGCTGGAGATAGACTTGCGAAAGCCCGAAACGTTAACAGTCACCTGGTAGTGGCCGATGTTTAATTGGTTAAACGTGTACTGGCCATTTTCGTTGGTTTGAGTGGTACTGGTCTGGTGCTGATCAAGATCAGCCAGGCTGACCGGCGCATGAGGCACCACAGCACCGCTCTGATCGGTCACGGTTCCAGAAATGGAACTACGCTGGGTAAATTGGGCAGCTGCATTCAGCGTGGAAAGCAGCGCAGTAGTGAGAACAAACGTCAGGACTCTGGACATCGACATGGGCGACCCCCTGGGCAAAGCTACTCTGCTTCGATTACGTTAACAGAAGATTTGAACCGGTTCAAGAAGAATTTGTTCAGCGCGGTACCGGCACCCAATGATTTTGCCTGCCTTGACCGCAGCAGCTATCGTATTCTGATTCTGTCGCGATCAAGCGGTCGAAACGATGCCTACCATCAAAGAGGTTGCCAAACGTGCCGGCGTTTCCGTGGGTACTGCGTCGCATGTTTTAAATGGGAAAGTAGCAGTTAGCGACGAGCTTAAGCATAGAGTCGAGGCCGCGATGAGTGACCTCGACTATCATCCTAGTCACATCGCCCGGAGTCTATCGACCAAACGGTCTCATTTGCTCGGCATGGTAATACCTGACATCAGCAATCCGTTCTTTCCTCAGATGATTCGAGGCGTCGAATCGGTCGTGACGAAAGCCGGATTTTCGCTGATCACCTTCAACACCGATGACCAGGCTCAGCGCGAAAAGGACGGTTTGTCTCTGCTGAGGTCAAGGCGGGTTGACGGCATTCTGCTCGTTATTGCTCCCGGAAAAAGCGATGGTTCCCACATCAAGAGAACGCTAGACGCTGGTATCCCCGTGGTATGTCTGGATCGGATACCGAGCAGGCTCGCGGTCGACTGCGTTTCAGCGGACAACTTCACTGGGTCGCGTGACGCTGTAAGGCATCTCATTGCAATGGGTTATCGGGAAACCGCCATCATCACAGGGCCGCTCACGCTGAAGAATGCACGCGATCGCTTGAAGGGCTACAAGGCGGCGTTCACGGAAGCCGGTCTCACTGCACCGCCCGGACATATCATCGAAGGTGACTTCCGACAGGAGACAGGGGCGCGGATTTGCCAGGAATTGTTTCTACGGGGAAGGCGATGGCCGTCGGCCCTTTTTATATCCAACAACCCCATGGCCGTCGGAGCTCTCGAAGCGCTTAGCAGGATAAATCTTCGCTGTCCCGACGACTTTGCGCTGGTCACTTTCGATGGATTCGTTTTTCCTGATGCGTTCCACCCGACTCTTACTACGGTGGTGCAACCGGCTTACGAAATAGGTGTACGCGGTGCAGAGATCCTGATTCAACGCTTACATCGTGAGCTCCCGGCGGATCCGGTCTATGTGGAACTCCCGACCGAGTTGCGGCTAAAGGAATCATCGCTGCGGACGTATTCCGTACTTAAGAAGAATGAACGGCTGATGAAAGCATCTGCGCGCGGGCGGCCATAAATTTCCTGACTACGCAGGCGATCAGCACAGTACGTCGCTTCGCCTAGGGCTAGAAAATCAGATGCACCCTGACGTCCTTGCCCTGTGATACATTGACCTGAACCGGTTCAATATAGCTGACGAGGAAGCTCTTATGAATCGACGAAGGTTTCTGCAACTGGCGTCCTGCTGGCCGCTGGCCGGGTTTGCGCATCCTGCTGAGCAGGTCGTTATTCCGCAAGCGCAGTTGGAAGACAAGATTCGCGGTGGTTTTATCGGTCAGGTCATCGGAGATTTGAATGGCCTGAAACACGAGATGAAGTACATTGCGGACCCGGCAATGTCGAGACATACACGCCGGCACTTCCAGACGGCGGGTGGACCGATGATGACACGGATGTCGAGTGGGTTTACCTCCTCGAGATGCAGCAGAGTGGAACGGTCCTGATCCCGCGAGATCGCCTGGCAGCGCTTTGAAGAAAGCACATCCATCGCCGCATCTGGTGCTCACACCTGTACCTACGACAGTTGATGGACCTTGGTATCGATCCGCCACTCACCGGGCGGATCGAGCTCAATCCCCGGGCGGACTTCAACCTTTCCGGGCAATTCGTCAGTGAGTCCTGGGGACTCATCTCGCCCGGGATGCCGCAAACCGCGGCTCGATCGGAGTCTATTACACCCACGTAAGTTGAAGGCGAAGCCGTCCAGTCCACGCAAATGATGAACGCCATGATAGCGACCGCATTTCTGACCAGCGACATCGATCGCATTCTGGATGCTGGAGCCGCGGCCCTCGATAAGGGAAGTGTGATGAGCGCGATCCTCTCCGATGTCCGCCAATGGCACGCTGAAAATCCGGAAGACTGGCGGCGAGTTCGTTTTCTAACTAAACAGAAGTATTGCAAGTACGGCGGAGAGGATTTGAGGGATCGTAACGGCGTTTGGCTGAACGGAGCTTCGACCATTGGTGCCCTCCTCTATGGAAAGGGGGACTTCATCGAAACGGTCCGGCACGCCTTCAATTTCGGCTGGGACGCGGATAACAATGCCGCCGCGTCGGGGACGATCATCGGAGTGACGAAGGGAGCGAAGTGGCTGCTTGGTCAGGGATGGGACATCAAGGACAAATTCCGCAACACCAGCCGCGATGAGATGCCCGAAGACGAAACGTTGACTAGCTTTAGTAACCGGCTCATCTCGCTGGCAAAGCGGAACATCTCGCGCCAGGGAGGAAGGCCGGAGCAGCGCAACGGGAAAGATGTTTACGTCATCCGGACGGAAAAGCCCGCCAGACCGATGTGCTCGAAGCCGCCGGCATTCGCATCAGCATGGATGGCAAGGGGCGGTGGATTGACAACGTCTTTATCGAGCGGCTATGGAGGAGTGTGAAATACGAGGATGTTTATTTGCGCTCCTACGAGAACGGACGCGAGCTCCAGGCCGGCCTGACTCAATATTTCGAATTTTACAATCGCCGACGGATTCATCAGTCGCATGAATATCAAACGCCCGATGAAATCTACTACGTCGCCCGCGCCGGCGAGCCGTTCGCCATCGCGGCCTGAACAATCGCAATGAACACAGGCAGCGGCAGAGATCAAAAAATCGCGGTATGCTCAGGCGCAGCAGCCCTAACGCGGGTGCGGACTTCCAGGAGCGCCAAGCATGTAAAAGAGAAGAGAACATGCGCCGAAGTACGCTTATGTTAGCGTAAACTCAGTAGAGGAAAGTTCGCCTTTCTCGTACTGCGCCTCAAAGCCTTCGAGACCGACGTCATACTCTTCTTTCCAAGTAGAAAAGCTTCAGATGGACTCTACATTACACGCGCTGGCCGACCTCCTGATAAAGGCTGTTCCCACCGTACTGTTCTTTATCGTCCTGACGTTCTACCTGAAAGTGGTACTTTTTCAGCCCCTGGCGCAGATTTTGGACCAGCGGCGAAAAGCGACCGAAGGCGTGCGTGACTTGGCCCAGCGCGCCTTCGAAGCGGCAGACAAGAGGAACGCTGAGTTCGAGTATGCTCTCCAATTAGTCCGCAACGACCTCTATCAGCAGCACGAAGCCAAGCGCCGGGAGTGGTCCGACGAACAGTCCCGCACCATAGCCGAAGCGCGTGCCGAAGCCGCGCGCCAGATTGCGGCCGCCAAAAGCGAGATCGCCGAAGAGGTCGAAAAGACTCAAGCAGAGATGACTGCAAGCATCGAAAATCTCAGCCGACAGATTGTGGGTTCCCTACTGAGACGGAGCGCCGCTTAGTGCACGGTGCGTTCTCGCAGCCGAGCAGGCGTCTTCCCCCGCAGGCATTCTGCGCTGTCATCTTAGGTGTCATAGCAGCTCCGTTTGCTTTCGCCGATGAGATGACCGATCAGCAGAGAGCCGTCTTGGACGCGGTGACCAGGTGGAAGGTCATCAATACCCTGCTGTTTGCTGCCATTCTCGGTTGGGCCCTTTGGAAGTATGCCCCGGGCTTTTTTAATGCACGTTCCGCCGATATCCAAAAAGCGATAAGAGACGCTACCGGACTCAAGATTCAAGCCGACTTCCGCTATTCCGATATCGACAAACGGATGGCCAACCTGCCCGAGGAGAAGAGAAGACTGGAGCAGCAGGCCGCAGTGGAGATGGAGCGTGAGCACGCGCGTATACTCAGCGAGACCGAAGACGAGCTGGCGCACATTCGTCGCAATGTGCAAGCGGAAGTTGACGCCTTTCATAAAGAGGGCACAAGTCGCATCCGTCAACACACAGCCGATCTGGCAATCGCATCCGCTGAGCGCCGCTTACGAGAGCGCTTCGCGTCCAGTGAACCCGCAGACCTGTTACAGGACTTCATCCATCTGGTGGACCGGGGAAAGAACTAATGCCCGAAGCTCTCGCCGCGCACTACGCTCGCGCCCTTGCTGACGCTGTGTTTGGCCCTAACTCAGGGCTATCGCCGCAGGACGCGAGCGAGCAATTTCGCACGGCGGAATCCCTGATTTCGTCGTCCAAAGAGCTGGAACGCGCTATGCTCTCTCCCGCAGTCTTGCGAAAGCGGAAAGAGGCCGTCATCTCCCGGCTCGCCGAAGACCTGGGCCTGCATCGCATTATGCGCAATTTCCTGCTGGTCGTCATCTCACACCGGCGCACGAAAGAGTTGAGTGCCATGCGTCGGGAGTTTGAGCTCGCTGTGGATCAACGGCTCGGCTGGGTGGGCGCGGAGATCGCCTCCGCCAAAGAATTGTTGCCCGCGCAGAAGGAGCAGATCGAGCGCACTCTCGCGGCCAAGCTAGGAAAGCTCATTCGCGCCGATTATCAGGTGGATGCTGCCCTGCTCGCCGGCGTGCGGGCGCGCGTGGCGTCAAAAGAATACGACGCCACGCTGCGCGGGAAGTTAGAGAGCATGCGCCAGCGCTTGGCGGGATCGCATTAGAGGAATTCTGAAGGGAACGTATGGCTCAGATCAGAGCAGATGAAATCTCGCGCGTACTTCTGTCCGAGATTGAGAACTTCGACGCTGTGGAGAATGTGTCGGAAACAGGGTCGGTCATCAGCGTCGGGGATGGCATTGCCCGTCTTTACGGGCTTGAGAATGTCATGGCTGGTGAGTTGATTGAATTCAGCCCCCAAACCATGGGCCTCGCGCTAAATCTGGAAGAAGACCAAGTCGGCGCCGTCCTTCTAGGCGATTACACCAACATCAAAGAAGGCGATCAGGTTAAGCGCACCGGGCGCATCATGTCGATCCCGGTCGGCGAGGCCATGGTCGGTCGCGTTGTCAATGCTTTGGGTCATCCCATTGATGACAAGGGCCCCATCGCCACCACCGAATTCATTGCGCTCGAAAGGTTAGCTCCGGGCGTAGTAGATCGTCAGCCTGTGAAGCAGCCCCTGCAAACGGGCATCAAAGC
>CAXUCT010000163.1:7570-8831 GCA_964249415.1 uncultured Bryobacteraceae bacterium
TGCATCTACGTCGCCATTGGCCAGAAGCGCTCGACCGTGGCTCAGGTGGTAAAGGCTCTCGAACAGCATGGCGCGATGGACTACAGCATCGTAGTAGCGGCCACGGCCTCCGACCCCGCCCCCATGCAGTACATCGCTCCCTATGCCGGCTGTGCAATTGGCGAGTACTTCCGGGATTCCGGGCGCCATGCGCTCTGCGTCTATGACGATTTGTCCAAGCACGCCGCGGCCTACCGCGAAATCTCGCTGCTGCTGCGCCGTCCACCGGGGCGCGAGGCATTTCCGGGTGACGTTTTCTACTTGCATAGCCGCCTTTTAGAACGGGCTGCCAAACTGTCGGACGAGAAGGGCGGCGGATCGCTCACCGCGCTACCGTTCATCGAGACTCAAGCCGGCGACGTGTCGGCCTACATCCCGACTAACGTTATTTCAATTACCGACGGTCAGATCTATCTCGAAGGCGATCTGTTTAACTCGAATATCCGTCCCGCTATCAACGTCGGCCTCTCTGTAAGCCGCGTTGGCGGAGCGGCGCAGATCAAGGCCATGCGTTCGGTCGCCGGAACGTTACGGCTCGACCTTGCACAATACCGGAACCTGGAAGCGTTCGCACAGTTCGGTTCCGATCTCGACAAAGCTTCGCAAGATCAGTTGAATCGGGGCAAGCGCTGGATAGAGGTGCTGAAGCAGGGTCCGTTTTCGCCCGTTCCGGTTGAGAAGCAGGTGGCTATCCTGTTCGCCGGTAACAACGGCTTCCTCGATGACATTCCTGTCGAGGCCGTTCGCCGTTTCGAGGCCGAGCTGTACGAGTTCCTGGACAACAGCAAGCCCGAGGTGCTGCAGGTCATCCGCGAAAAGAAGCAGATCGACGATGATGTCAAGAACCAGCTCATCAACGCACTCAAAGAGTTCAAGGGCAGATTCCAAGGCCAGCAGGGAAAACCCCGGGTGCTGGTGATGGAAGAAGCGCTGCAGGGGCAAAGCAAGAACTAGGGCATGCCCAGCCTCATCGACATCCGGCGACGCATACGCAGCGTTAAGAACACGCAACAGATCACCAAAGCCATGAAGATGGTCGCGGCTGCCAAATTGCGGCGTGCGCAGGAGCGGGCCGTTGCATCGCGCCCTTATTCCGAAATGATGGGCCGTGTTCTCTCAAATGTCGCCGCTGCCGCTTCCGGCAATCAAGCGATGGCCGAGTTGAAGCTTTTTCAGGTGAGGGAAGAAAAGCGCATTCAGCTCGTCGTGGTAAGTACCGATC
>CAXUCT010000163.1:8841-9378 GCA_964249415.1 uncultured Bryobacteraceae bacterium
GTGCAACGCTTCATCGACGAGCACCGCAACGCCGACATACGCACGGAAACCATCGGTCGCAAATCCCGGGATTACTTCCGCCGCCGCAATCTCAATACCACGGGTGAGCACATCGGCATCATCGAGCGTCCTACTCTGGAACAGGCAAAAGAGATTGCCGCCAAGATGATTGAACTCTACAGCAAAGCCGAGGTGGATGCCGTTTACATCGCGGTAAATGAGTTCAAGAGCGTGATGGCGCCAAGCTTGGTTCTGCGAAAAGTGCTTCCGGTTGAAGTGCCGGAAGGCGGCGAGCAAATCGATTACATTTACGAGCAGCCGCCGGAAGAGCTTCTAGGCGAGTTGCTGCCTCGCTACGTGGAGTTGTCCATCTATCGTGCCATGCTCGAATCGGTTTCGGCCGAGCACGCCGCGCGCATGACAGCTATGGATACCGCCAGCTCAAACGCCGGCGATGTGATTCAGGAACTGACTTTGAATCTCAATCGAGTGAGGCAGGCTAGCATCACCCGCGAGATTATCGAAATTGTCAGCGGC
>CAXUCT010000164.1:0-1672 GCA_964249415.1 uncultured Bryobacteraceae bacterium
AGTCATCTGCACGAAGAAGCCACTGCCGCGGTCTCGAAGAAAAGAGCGTCCTGATCTTCGATTTTCATCTGTAAAATAGATCGCAGGGGTTGGCGCCTTGTTCGCCTCGCTGTTCTTCTCGACTTTATTGATCACCGGCGGGCAAGCTGACGCGCGCGCAACGGGCTCACAGGGAAGTGATCCCCAGGCGGCGGGCCTTCAGGCGCTGGATCAACGGGACTACCCGGCAGCTGAACAGATTTTTTCTAAACTTGCCGCTGCGGATCCGAAAGACTATTCCGCGTTGTTCAACCGTGCTCTAGCTGAAACGGCGATGAAGAAAGACGACGCGGCAGCGAGAGACTATCAGCAGGCACTTGTCCTGAAGCCCGGCTTATATGAGGCCGAACTGAATCTGGGCATGCTGTACCTGCGCGATGGACGGGCGCCTGATGCCGTTCCGCTGCTACGGGACGCGGCACTGCAAAAGCCGAATCAGCCTAGGCCGAAACGGTACTTAGGGGATAGCCTGCTTGCGGGGGGAGATCTCGCCGGAGCAGCGCAGGCTTACCGGCAAGCACTAGCGTTGGACCCCAAACTAGCGGCCGCTGAGCTGGGGCTCGGCCAGAGCCTCGCGCGCCAGGCGAAGCTGGACGACGCGTTGCCACATTACACGCAAGCCGTCGCGCTCGATCCGTCTCTCAAGACTTACCTGTTGGAATTGGCAGTCGCTTTCTCCAAGGCAAATCGGCCGGACGACGCGCTTGCGCTTTTAAACAAGTTCCCTGACGACGCTGGAGCGCGTGAAGAATCGGGCCGGCTCTATCTGGCCGCCAATCGTCCAGCGGACGCCGTGATCGCATTTCAAGCGGCAGCTGCGCTCTCTCCTACGCCGGGCAACAAACTGGCTTTGGCCACTGCTTATCTCAAGAACAATCAGCCGGATTTGGCGGCTCCCATCCTGAACGAAGCTTTGGCTGCCAATCCGAACGATTACGATTTACGCATGGTGGTGGCGCGGCTCCACCGCGACAAGCACGATTACATTCGGGCCGGGAACGAATTCGTCTCTGCAGCACAGCTCAGGCCCAATTCCGTAGAAGCCTGGAATGAGGCCGCTAGTGTGTTTGTGATCGCCCAGCAGTACTCCCAGGCCTTGGCGATTCTCGATAAGATACATAATCTAAACGCAGAGACTGCGGGAAATTTCTATTACCGTGCCCTAGTCCTGGATAAGCTGCACCAGATTAAGCCGGCGATAGCGAATTATCAAAGGTTCTTGCAAGTGAGTGAAGGCAAATTTCCCGACCAGGAGTTTGTTGCCCGGCAGCGCAGCCGGATTCTCGAAAAGGAGGTCGCTCGATGATTCGCTCAAGGGTTTGCTTAAGTAGATTTGGAAGGCTAGTCGAATTCAGCCTGCTGTTTGCAAGTTGTGTTTCTATGGTATACGCCGACTCGTTTATTGCGGAACTGAGGGCGGAGCGCGACCCGGGTAAACGCTCCGAAATGGCGCTCGCGTTTGCCGACAACGCCTTCGATCAGGCGCGGGATTTTTACTCCAAAGGCCAAGTGGAGAAGGGTGACGCCCAGCTCGAAGATATGACGAACGCACTGAATGAATGCGTGGTCTCTGCCGACACCGCGCATAAAGCTAAGTTTTATAAGAAGGCTGAACAGAACGTGGCCTCCCTGC
>CAXUCT010000164.1:1682-9199 GCA_964249415.1 uncultured Bryobacteraceae bacterium
CTGCCGACAAAGCCAAAAAAGAAAATATATATAATAACCCTAAAAATAAAAAAAAAACCCTGCAGCGCCGCATCACCACTCTTTTGGACGATCTCGAAATGCAGCAACGTGGTTGGGCCGAGTACACCCAGCGCAAGCTCGACGAAATCCATGACAAACTGCTGGCCGGAGTGATGCGCAAGTGAGAGGTGCGGCTGCGGCGGCGCTGCTTGCGAGCCTGCTGACAATGGGCCTCCTGATCGCCCAAGAAGATCGCGACTTTTTAACTCCCAATGAAGTGCAGCAGGTTCGGGAAGCGCAAGATACGAATGATCGCCTACTTCTGTATGTGCAGTTCGCTAAAGTGCGCCTGGACCTGATGGAGCGATACCTCTCGAAGGAGAAGCCGGGGCGCAGCGTCTTCATCCACAACGCGCTTGAAGACTACAGCAAGATCATCGAATCCATCGATTCTGTATCGGACGACGCCCTACGCCACAATCGGCCTATTGATAAAGGAATGATCGTGGTCGCAAGCGCTGAAAAGGAGTTCCTGGATAAGCTGAACCAGGTTCAGGACGGCCAGCCGAAAGATCTGGACCGCTATAAATTCGTGCTCTCGCAAGCAATCGACACCACCGGCGATAGCCGCGAACTGTCCCTTCAAGATGCGCAAAAGCGCAGCGCGGAACTCACAGCGGCCGATGCCAAGCAGCAGAAAGATCGCGAGGCCATGATGCCGGGCAAGGAAGTGAAGGAGCGGAAGAAAGACGCTGCCGCTGCTTCCGATGCCGAGCAGGAGCAGAAAAAGAAGATTCCGACCCTGATGCGGCCCGGCGAAAAGCCCCCGCAGTAAAGGCACTCACTTATATGGCACAAGTAACCATCTACCTTGATGACAACACTGAGCGTCTCGTCAGGCTACATGTGCTAGCGTCCGGGGAGTCGGCGAGCAAGTGGGTTGCGGAAGCGGTCAAAAAGCGTGCTCGGAGCGAGTGGCCGGCCGACGTACTCGCGCTGTTGGGAAGCTGGAAAGACGAAGATTTTCCAGATCTTAAAGATCTAAGACCATCCGCTCCTGACCTGCCTCGAGAAGATCTATAGTGTACGCGCTAGGTAGCAACACAGTAATTCATGCCTTGAAAGGCTTCGGCGGAGTTAAAAACCGAATTGAACTTACTTCACCTTCGGATTTAGCTGTTCCCGCTATTGCGATCTATGAGTTGGAATTTGGCACCCGCAAATCCCACAACCCAAAACAGCGCCAACGTGACCTAGACCGGCTGCTCGGTCTTGTTACTATCCTGCCCTTTGATAGCCAGACTGCAAAGATCGCGTCCCTCGCCCTCCATTTTGAAGACGGGTACTAACAGTCGTAAAATTGGGATAGAGAGACAGGATTGGCTCATCATCATCACCATGCTCCGAGCACTGGCTGGATCCTTCAGCTATCGCTCGTGGCCACCCTCGCGTTTACTGCCTTTGAGGTTTTCGCGGGATTCCACTCACATAGCTTGGCGCTGCTATCCGACGCCGGTCACAACTTCACTGATGCGCTTGCGCTGCTGCTGGCCGCCGTAGGCGTGTATCTGCAAAACAGGCCCGCGGACCACGTCAAGACCTACGGATATCAGCGCGCGGGCGTGATTGCAGCCTTCCTGAACGCTTCCACCCTGATTCTAGTCTCGATCGTGATCTGGTGGGAGGCGGCTACGCGGATCATCCACCCTCAGGCGGTGAACGATCGCTGGATGACTTGGGTCGCAGCCGCCGCGCTGTTGCTGAACGGCGGTATTGTGTGGGCCCTACATCGCGGTGAGAAGAATGATCTGAACGTTCATGCTGCCGTCGTGCACATGGCCGGCGATGCCATCGGCGCCATCACCATTATCCTGGGCGCCATCGCCATCCACTACAGCGGATGGACTTATATTGATCCGTTGCTTTCGATCGTCCTCGGCGTGTTCATCGTCTACACGGCTTGGGACATTATTCGCGAATCGCTGAACATTCTGTTGGAGGGACTGCCCCGCGGCATTGAGCTGCGGCAAGTCACGACCGCGTTGGTCGCAGTAGAGGGAGCGCTTGACATTCACGATCTCCACATCTGGAGCCTGGGCTCGAACACGCATGCGCTCAGTTGTCACGTGCTCATTGATGACATGCCGCCCTCCGCCAGTGAGCGAATCTTGAGGCGCATCCAGGAAGTGTTAGACGGCTTCGGCATTCATCACTGCACCGTTCAGTTTGAACACGTGCCCTGCGTGTTGTCCGATAGCGGCTGCCGCATGACCTCTGGTCACCGTCAGGACCACAGCCATCAACACTGAGTCAGGCGGAAATCAGCTCAAGTATCCGTCGGCGAAAGCCCTCCGCGCTGAAGCTGTCCGGAGTGATCACAAGCACAGTGTCGTCTCCCGCTACGGTGCCCACCACTTCCTCCAAGTCTTCTTTATCGATGGCAACGGCTAGCGAATTTGCATTCCCCGGTGACGTCCTCAATACGACCAAGTTTTGCGCCACGCGAATATCCTGCACATGCTCGTTCGCGACATCTGCCAAAGTTGACCCAGCCGCTTCGGCCATGAGTTGCCGGTAACCTTCCGCGGTTTTCACTAACGCCAATTCACGCATGTCGCGCGAGAGAGTCACTTGGGTGGTCTGTATTCCTAGCTGGCTGAGTTCGCGGGCTAGTTCCTCTTGCGTGTAAATCTCTTTGCGACGAAGAATGTTGAGAATCTGCCCTTGGCGAAAACTCTTGTTCATGCGCGTTCGTCTTACGAATGGCTCGATCGTTTAAACATCGCTTCCAAGCGTTCTTCTGCTTCTCGCAACGCCCGCTTCACCGCCATGGGCCCCGTGCCACCCGGCAATTCACGGCTCTTCATGCCTTCAGCCGGCGTGAGCAGCCGCGCCATCTCAGGCTTGAACTCCGGTGCAAAACTTGCCAATGCTTCGCCCGTCCAATCGGCCGGCTTCCTGCCGCTCTTGGTACTCTCCAGCACCAGTTGACCGACAATCTGGTGAGCACGGTGGAACGCGACGCCACTGCGGGCAAGCTCCTCCGCCAGATCGGTCGCCACCACCCAGCTCTCTTCTGCTGCGGTAGCCGGCTTGCCTGGACTCAAAACCACCGACTCCGCCACCGCTTTCGCCATCGCTAGTGAGCCGGAGGTCTGGTGAAACGCGTCGAACAACGGTTCCTTGTCCTCCTGCATGTCACGGTTGTAGGTCATCGGCAAGCCCTTCATGGTGATGAACAGCGACGTCAGATCGCCAAATACCCGCCCCGACTTGCCACGGATCAATTCAAGCGAGTCCGGGTTCTTCTTCTGCGGCATCAAGCTTGATCCGCTTGTCACATCATCGCCCAGTGTCAGCCAATGAAACTCCTCACTCGAATACAATATCCAGTCTTCGGCGAGGCGGCTGAGGTGCAGCATTACCAGACTGCACGAGTATAGAAAATCCAGCCCGAAATCCCGATCGCCCGAAACGTCCAGGCTATTGCGAGTGATGGCAGCAAAGCCGAGATCTTCCGCGATGGCGTACCTGTCGAATCCGAAGCCGCTGCCGGCCAGCGCACCCGAACCGAGTGGCGAAACATCAATGCGCGCCCTTGCCTGTTCCGTCCGTTCGAAGTCTCGTGCCAGCATTTCGAAATACGCCAGCAGATAATGCGGCCAAAGCACTGCCTGCGCTCGCCGCAAATGCGTATAACCGGGGATCACCGCGTTCGGATATTTGCGCGAAAGCGTCAGCAACTCGCCCATCAACGCGGCAAGCTGCTGGAGAAGCGTGTCGGCACTCGCGCGGAGATAAAGCCGCACGTCAGCTGAGACCTGCTCATTACGGCTGCGCCCGGTGTGAATCTTTCCCGCGAGCGCGCCCACTTTCTCGCCGAGCTTGCGAATGGCAAACGTGTGTACGTCTTCATCACTGGCGCCCTTCAAGTACTCAGGGTCCTGTTGCGCTTCGCTGGCAATCTCGGAAAAGGCATTCACCAGCCGCTCGTACTCCCTGGTGCTGAGGATCCCCTCTCTTTCAAGCGCTCGCGCGAACGCTTTCGATCCTTCCATGTCCGCGAATAAAAGCTTCCCATCGAAATGCAAGGACCCGGAGAATGCCTCAAAAAGCCCCGATGGTCCCGTCTCAAACCTTCCGCCCCACAGTTTCATTGGTGTCACGTAGTCAGCCCGGCGCGGACTTTAATAGGCAAGCCTACAATGTTTATAAAACCCAGGGCATCTTTCTGGTCGTAGCTGGCGCCCATCGTGAAGCTGGCAATGTCCAGGTTATAAAGCGAATTCTTGCTCTTGCGGCTGACCGGCTCCAGATTCCCTTTGTAGAGCCGCATCGTGATCTCGCCTGTAACAGGCTCCGAGATCTTTTCAAAGAATGCGTCCAAGGACTCGCGCAGCGGCGTGAACCACAGGCCGTTATAGACCATCTCCGCGTAATCAAGCGCCACCTTTTGCTTATAATGCAGCGTCGTCCGGTCCAGCGTCAGTGCTTCGAGTTCGCGCGCCGCTGCCATTAAAATGGTCCCGCCCGGCGTCTCATAGCAGCCGCGCGATTTCATGCCCACGAAGCGGTTCTCTACCAGATCAATGCGCCCAATGCCGTTCTCACCGCCCATCTCGTTCAACTGTTCCAGCAATGCAACTCCGCTCAACTGATGTTGTCCGTTCAACGAAACAGGCACGCCACCTTCGAAGCCGATGCTCACTTGCGCCGGCCTCGAAGGCGCGTCTGCCGGACTCTTCGAGAGCATCCAGATGTGTTCCGGTGCAGCGTTGGCGGGGTCTTCCAGCTCTCCGCCTTCATGCGAAACGTGCCAGATGTTACGGTCGCGGCTATAGATTTTTGTCGTGGATTGAGCGATGGGAACTTTGTGGTCCTTCGCGTACTCAATGGCATCTTCGCGCGAGACGATGTCCCACTCACGCCAGGGTGCAATCACGGGTAGATGCGGCGCTATTGCTTTATATGTAAGCTCAAACCGGACTTGATCGTTCCCTTTGCCCGTACAGCCGTGTGCCAGCGCATCGCAGCCCGTCTTTAGCGCTACTTCCGCCTGGCGCTTCGCAAGTAACGGCCGCGCAATCGAAGTCCCCAGTAAATACTTGTGCTCGTAAATTCCGCCTGAACGTATCAGCTTCCATAAGTAATGGGTGACGAACTCTTCCCGCATGTCCTCCACGTGCACTTCCGATGCACCGGTCTTCAACGCCTTTTCCTTGAGCCCGTCCAACTCCTCGCCACCCTGTCCAATATCGCCGCACACCGCGATCACTTCGCAACCGTAGTTCTCCTTTAACCAAGGGATGATAATGGATGTATCTAAGCCGCCCGAATAGGCCAACGCCACCTTTTTTGCCATTACTTTACTCATAAGTTGTTATTCTCCTCGCCGCGCGCACTTCATCGCCCCGGACATATTTCTCTGGGTGAGCTTGCTATTTTTAATGCTCGATTGTTTACCGCAGTTGGTTACTGCAGCAGCACTAACAGCAACGCCTTTTGTGCGTGCAGCCGGTTTTCCGCCTGATCGAAGGCAACACACTGCGGGGATTCCATCACTTCGTCCGTCACTTCGAGTCCGCGCTTGGCAGGCAAGCAATGCATGAACAGCGTCTCTGGTCCTGCCTGCGCCAGCAGTTCTTCATTCACCTGGTAAGGCGCGAAGATCCTATTCCGTTCTTCCGCTTGTGACTCCTGGCCCATACTGGCCCAAACGTCAGTGTAGACGGCATCAGCACCATTCACCGCCGCGACGGCGTCGCTCGTCAGCGTGATCTCGGCTCCCGTTTCCGCCGCGAGCTGCCGTGCCTGTTCCACGATGCCGGCATTCGGCTCGTAACCAGTCGGAGTCGCTACTATATAATTCATCCCCAAGCGAGCGCAGCACAACAGAAGTGAATGCGCCACATTGTTGCCATCTCCCACGTAGGCCAGTGTCAGGCCACGTAACCGGCCGAAGCGTTCTCTCAACGTCAACATGTCGGCCAGCGCCTGGCAGGGATGATAAAGATCAGTGAGTGCATTGATAACTGGAATGCCCGACCAGCGCGCCAGCTCGTCAATTGTGGTCTGCTTGAAAGTCCGGGCGACGACCGCATCCGTCCACCGGGCCACGTTGCGCGCCACATCTTTCAATGGCTCGCGATCACCAATCAATCCCATCTGTGTCACGCAATCGCCCCCCAGCTGCTTAATCGCCAGCTCAAACGTCATGCGTGTCCGCAGCGATGGCTTCTCAAACAGCAGGCTCAAGTAGCGGCCCCTCAGCGCGGAGGCATAACGCTGCCGCGAATGCTTGACCTGCTGCGCCAAATCGAGTAGTTCAATCAATTGATCTGTCGAGAGATCCAGATCGTGGCGGAAGTTCAAGACGGGAAGAGAAACGGCGGGATTGTACAGCAAAGTAGCCATGCTAGTCAGTTCTTGTATTTTTATTCACTACTATGAATAATTACACAGTTCCGGCTGGCGTGCAACCGCAGTTAGATGCTTAGTTCCGTTGATCTTTATATCTGCTGGCCTGTGCGCTTAGTCGCAGAGCTGTCGCGACATTTCCCGCCAAACTTCTTCGAGCTTAATGACCACCCCGTTCGGCAACAACACCGTGTCTATACGGTCGAGACTTCGTCGCTGTGCGTTCCATTGCCAACCCTGCTGACGCTCTGGGTCAAGCACGAATATACTTTGAACGCCGATCCGCGCGTAGTTGTGGCATTTCTGAAGTGTTTGCCCGGCCCTATCGTCCGGAGATAAAATCTCAACAATAATTTCCACCGGAGAGGTGGGGTAAGGCTGCTCGATCCGCGTCGTCCCAATCACATCAGGGACGGGTTGCCAATCGGGATCCACGCGCAATTCCACTTCCTGGCCGGCCTTGTACCCAGCTTTGCTAAGAAATTCCGTGATGAGACGCTGCAATACACTGTGCAACCAGGTCGGCATGGACTTTTGGACAGCCCCTCCGTACCAGAATTCGTAATACGGCTTCAGGCCTCCGAAGCGAGCACGAAACTCCTCTACCGTCAGCGGCTGAATAGCGGTCGCCATTTGCCCAGTGTATGACTAAACCGCTTCCGAAGTACCGCGTGCGCAAGAATTCGGGTAGACTTGCGGGAGTAACACTGGCCTACTTGCGGCATCTCATCGAAGGAACTATATGAACGAAGACGAGCGGATCTCGCAAACGGAAACTGCGGCAACCCCCGCGGAAGCGCAAGGCCAGCATCGGCGTAAGTTTCTGGGCGCCACTTCGGCGGCTTTACTTTCGGCAACTGCGGCCATTGGGCGGGCGGAAGCGCAAGACATAGAGAGAGCGATAAAGGCTGAACACAACAAAAGCGAGAGCGATGCCGGGCCCGAAAATCAGCCTTTGAAAGACGTCAGCCCGAATACCTTTCTTCCGCCGCCTACCGATCATGGCGAAGTGCGCACCTTCTGGAATTCGTTCTCCTCCTCCCACCGGCGAATTCAGGAAGGGGGCTGGTCACGACAGGTCACCGTTGAGGATTTCCCGA
>CAXUCT010000165.1:0-9195 GCA_964249415.1 uncultured Bryobacteraceae bacterium
CCTTCAATGGCGTCCTGCCTTCGCCGTTCTGGGCCAGCAAGACACCCACCTCCTCGCGGGCGAACTCCAATTGCATCTTCGCCAAATCCCGCAGCGTCTCCGCCTTCTTCCACTGCTCATAGCTGCGGCGCGTATCGCCCAGAATGCGATTCCGCGTCTGATCCATCTGAACGCGGATCTTGCGCATGTCGATTACAGCCTGCTCCGCATAACCCTTGGCTGCCGAACCCACAATGATCGGAATCTTCACTGAGGCGCCTAACTCGGCGTTGTTGTACTGGAACTTTGTCAGGTACTGCGTGTAATTCTGCTTCAGGAAAAATGCATATTGCGCCACGAGATCTACTTGCGGCAAGCGCTCCGCCTTGAAGGAGCGGTAATCCATTTCTCTGGCAAGCACGTTTGATTGCATCTGGCGCAGCTCTTTGTTATTGCTTAGAGCCGCATCACCCGCGGCATCTTCCGAGGGCGGCGTGACGATCGCCGTGAAATCGGAATCCACTATCTTGACGCGATCCGTGGCCGGGTAACCAACCACCACGGCCAGCATCAGCGCGTAATAATCGGAATCCAGATTCGCCGCTTCCAGTTGCTGCTGCGCCTCCTGCAGATTCAACTGGGCGCGCTTCAACTCCAGCGGCAACTCAGTGCCTTCGTTTACCGCCGCTGTCATGGAGTCCGCTACCTTCTGCAAGCTGGGGAGTTCCTGCGAGATGATTTCAGCTTGGTGCTCCACTTGGTTGAGCGTCAGAAATACATCGGCCGCCTGATAAGCAACATCTTCGGCTTTCGCCTGCGCACCCGATTGCGAGCCACGCGCTAAATCCCGCGCCGCGGCAATCTGGTAGCTCTTCGGGCGATTGTAAATGGCCATCACGGTCTGCACCTGAAACGCGCTAGGGGCGTTGCCCTCAATGCTATTCGGATAACCGTAGATGTAGGCCAATCCACTACCGGCGTAGACCTTGGGACGAAACGGATCCTGGGCAATCAGAATGCCTGCGTCCGCCCGTTGCTGCTCCAGACGAGCCAAGGTGACGTCCGGGTTTTGCCGCGCTGCGAGTTCCAGCGCTTGTTCAAGGGTAAGCGGATGAACCTCAGCTTGCACAACGCCGCTGATAAAAAGGCCGAGAATTGCGACTCTTCGGATAAACACTCACCATGCTATCCCGGCAGCCAAGCTGCGCCTGTAAACCAAGCTTCCCCGAGGTGAGACGGCCTCAAGCGGCTGCGTTCAGGACGCTAGACTCGAAGCATGCAACAGTTGCGACGGATGACAGCCATTATCGAACGTGAAGATGACGGATTTGTCGCGCTCTGTCCCGAACTGGACGTCGCGAGCCAGGGGAGTTCCATTGAGGAAGCAAGGGCGAACCTCATCGAAGCACTTACGTTGTTTTTTGAGGTTGCCGGTGACGCCGAAATCTCCCGCCGCATGCATGCGGAACTGTTCGTGACGCAGGTTGAGGTTCCGGTTGGGTAAGCTTCGCGTCCTTTCTGGGCTCGAAGTGTGCCGCATTTTGGAACAGCACGGGTTCGAGACAGCGCGTCAAAGAGGTAGCCACCGAATCCTGCAGAAACGCACGGTGGACAGCACGGTCTCTGTTCCGGTTCCACTCCATGATCCAGTCCGCCGCGGCACCCTGCTCAGCATTATTCGACAATCCGGAATTGCGAAAGCCATCTTCGAGTCCTAATAGCAACAACGTTATCCCACCACCGAACACCTGCGCACCCTGGTCAACTTCTTGTTTAACGCTCAATGGCCTGAGTTGCAACACTTCAGCCACTCCACGCTAAGGCCTTTCACGTGCTCAATACCGCACCCATGGGAACCTTCCTAAACGACCTTCGCTATGGAATCCGGGTTATGTGGACTCATCCCGGCTTTACCTCGATAACTGTTGCCACGCTGGCCATCGGCATTGCCGCCAATACCGCTCTATTCTCCGTCGTAAATGGCGTAATTCTCAATCCGCTGCCGTTTCGGGATCCCGGCCAGTTGCTCACCTTCTATCAGAGCAAGCCGAACTTCGAGAAGGGCTCGCTGTCATACCCCAACTTTCTCGATTGGCGAAAAGACAACCACACGTTCGACAGCATGGCCGTCTACCGCGCCGAAGATTTCACTCTGACGAATATGGGGGAAGCCGAAGCTCTGCATGGCGAAATGATCTCGGCAAACTTCTTTTCGCTGCTGGGTGTGAAGCCAGTGATTGGACGCACCTTCCGCCCGGAAGAGGACCGCATCGGCGGCCCGGACGTCGCACTCATCAGCGCAGGCCTATGGAGCCGGCGGTTCGGCTCGTCGCCGGGCGTGCTGGGAAGAACGCTCACCCTCGGAGGCGCCCATTACACGGTGGTGGGAGTGATCCCTTCCACGTTCCACCTGCCCATCCAAAACTTCCGCGAGAACGACGTCTTTGTTTCCATTGGACAGTCCACAAACTCTCGGCTGCAGCACCGTAACCTGGCTTGGGGAATCGCCGGGGTAGGCCGTTTGAAGCACGGCATTACAATCGAGCAAGCCAGGGCAGATATGTCACAAGTCACCGGTCATCTAGCCGCGGCATTTCCGGAGGCAAACAGAGGCAGCGGCGCCACGCTGGTTTCGCTCAAAGAAGAAATCACTGGGCGCATCAGGCCGGTTCTCCTTCTCTTACTGGGCGCGGTATTCTTCGTGCTGCTGATCGGGTGCGTGAACGTCGCCAACCTGCTTCTCGCGCGTTCCACCGGCCGTGCCCGCGAATTTGCTATACGCGCCGCCATAGGAGCGTCACAAGGGGACCTCATACGCCAGCTTCTTGCGGAAAGCGTGTTGTTGGCCCTGCTTGCCGGCGGGCTCGGCCCGATCTTGGCCGCCTGGGGCACGCATGCGGGTCTGGCCCACTTGCCGGAAGCCCTGCCTAGAGCCGAGCAAGTCGGCCTGGATGCGCGCGTACTCTTCTTCAGCATGGCGGTGTCGCTCGCTTGCGGAGTTTTGCTCGGCCTGGTACCCGCCCTCAAAACAGCGCACCCCGATGTTTACTCCACCCTGCGGGATGGCGGACGAAGCGCTACCGTCGCTCGTCACCGTATGCACGCTCTCTTCGTAATCAGCGAAATGGCGATATCGCTGGTCCTGCTGATTGGAGCGGGGCTGATGATTCGTAGCCTGGCTCTCTTGTGGAACGTCGACCCTGGATTCAATCCGCATCAGGTCCTGCTCTTCGGTACTGCGCTTCCTCCCGAAATAGCAAGCGCAAGCCCGGACGCCATTCGTGCCAGTCTTCGGCAGCTCACTGATCAACTCGAATCCGTTCCGGGCGTCAGAGCGGCCTCGCTCTCCTGGGGCGCGACGCCTATGGATAGCGACGACGAAGAGCTATTCTGGCCCGCCGGCCAGCCCAAGCCTGTAAGTGAAAACGATATGGATTGGGCGCTCGACTACATCGTTACTCCGCACTATTTGCGTGCCATGGATATTCCCCTCAAACGCGGTCGCTTCTTCACACCGCACGACGATGAACACGCGCGCCCCGTGATCGTGGTAGACGAAATTTTTGCACATAAGTTCTTTCCTCATGAGGACCCCATTGGGAAACTTATCAATTTGTCGCAGTACGACATCCAGGCGGAGATCGTCGGGGTGGCCGGGCACGTGAAACAGTGGGGTCTCGATACAGACGCCTCCAACAGCTTGCGCGCCCAAATGTATCTGCCCGTGATGCAAATACCGGATCGCACCATGCCGAGAGTCGCCCAAGGAATAGGGGTGGTCCTGAGGAGCACAGGCTCACCCCTCGCGCTCACCGGCACGGTTCACCGCACTATTGAACGGATCAGTAGGGAGCAGCCTATGTTTGACATCAAAACCATGGATGACGTGATTACCGGCTCGCTAGCCGCCCGCCGCTTCTGCCAGATCCTGCTTGAAACCTTCGCCGCGCTTGCGGTGCTGCTGTCTGCTATCGGGCTCTACGGAGTAATTTCTTACATCACTGGTCAGCGAACCCAGGAAATTGGCATTCGCATGGCGCTCGGCGCTCAACCGAAGAACGTCATGGCCAGCGTTGTAGCGAGCGGGCTCAAGATGACTTTGGGAGGGGTTGCCGTTGGCATAGCAGGCGCGCTGGGATTGACACACCTGCTATCTAACATGCTCTTTGGGATCAGCGCGTGGGACCCGCTGACCTTTGCCGGCGTTACTGCCCTGCTGGTTCTGGTTGCGCTTGGCGCCCTGTACCTTCCGGCGCGAAGTGCCATGCACGTGGATCCAATTGTGGCGTTACGCCAACAATAGCGCGACGAAACTACTGTCCGCCCGTCGGAGGTCTCGTGCCGGCGCCAGGAGCGGATGGTTTGGCAGCGGGCGTACCCGGCGCCATCGCCGGTCCGCCGTTGGCCGACGTCTTGTCGTAAAGCTGGATGATGTCCTGAGTGATATCGATTGCGCTTGACGCATACACCAAAGGAGTATTGGGACTGCTATCGTCCAGCACCATCGTGTAGCCATTGTCTTTGGCATATTTCTCGATTAAGGCGATCATCCGCTGCCCCAGCCCCTGCAGCACGCGCTGCTGTTCGCCCTGCAGCTCTTCGTTGGCGTCCTGCATATCGCGCTCCAGCCGCTTCTTCTTTTCGTCGATGTCTCTGGCCAGCTGATTGCGCTTATCTTCGCTCATCAGATTGCCGCCCTTGCTGTACTGGTCCTGAAGCTGCGCTAGCTCGCTTTGCCGGGTATCAAAGTCTTTCTTTCGCGGAGTGAACTTAGCGTCGAGCTGTTGGGAGGCCTTCTGGCCGTCCTTGGTGCCGACGATTGCCCCTTGAATGCTGATCACACCGACTTTAGCCGGCGCTTGTGCGTAGACACTCAAAGCCGCGCTCGCCAGCACAGCCGCCATTGAAATACTTCTCATTGCCATCTACTTCGTAATTCCTCTCGTGATTCTTCCATTATCGCCAACGCCGGAGGGCCGCCCAGCCGTGCTCTTCAGAACGTGCGGCCGATAGTGAACCGGAACAGATGCCGGCGCTCGTCCAGGCTGTTGGATATGCCCAAAGACTGTAGCGCATTCTGGTACGTCGCGTCGTTCGGGAAGTAAGACGGGTTTATGACCAGCGGCGCCTGTAAGTTGGTATTGACGACACTCAAATTATACGCCCAGTAAACACGGAACGGGGCGTTCACTACCGGCATCAGTACCTGCAGCTCAAGGCCGGCCGACACGCGCGGTTTCTGCGTGCCCGGTGCAAGTATGGCACGTCTGGTGAAGTTTGCCTGTGGAAAGAGTGCGTTTAACTCATCCACGCGCCCCGGATTCAAGCCGAGCTGGCTGGGAAGACTCAATCGGTCCTCGCCAACGTCGATAAACGGCGCTAGAGTTACTGGTCCGATGATCGGAATGCGGTACTCGTAATTGAAGACTCCCGCGGTATCGCCACCCGGCAGAATTAGCTGGTAAGCCGGCACGGTCTGGGTCACCGGCGTCGTGCTGGTTGTTCCGTCTGCATTCGTAAGATAGCGCGCGGTGCCATCGTTGTTCAGGACGTTGACGGAAGCGGTAGTCGGGATATAGGCAATCGGGCTGATGGTAAGAATGTCGAAGCCGCGAACGTCATCCTCGCCGCCCATGTAGTACCGGCTGTATGGCGGTGCAACTTTGCCGCCAAAGCCGGAGATGAAACGTCCGTTTACGTGAAAGCTCATCACATTGTTTTTGAACAGACCTCGCCGGAAGTATGCGATGTCGAGCGAGGGCTGTATCGTGTTCACGTTTCCACCCAGCACGCTGCCCGTAAAACCGAAACTGAGATTCACACGCAAGCCCCGATGCGGAATGATGGGGTGATCTACCGTGTTGTAAGCGAAGGTGGGCGCAATCGTGCTCGTCCGAATGCCGTGGAGAGAGTTGATGCCGCTGAGCGAGCTGGGGCCGCCGATGCCTTGGAAATCCAAATAGTCGAAGTAACTGTCAGCCGCGGTCGTCAACGGCGTCAGCGTTTGGATGCTGTAAGAGTAACTCAGCCCCACGCGGGCAAAGCTGTGCCGCAACTGATAGCTAAGAAAGCCAGTGAATCCGCGTCCATTGGTAACGTAGTTCAACAGGTTATTAGTGCCAAGAGAGTTGTAATAGCCGATCAAATTCTGACCAGCCAAAATGGAAGCCTGTTGACCCTGGTTGTAGCTATACCTCTGATAGAACACTGTAAACCCGGCCTGAACCGGCTTATCGAATAAGTAAGGCTCCGTGAACCCGAAGGTGATGTTGTCGAGCAGCGTGCCAATCTGAGCCCCCAGGCTTAACGTCTCCCCCAATCCCAAGAAGTTGTTTGTCGAGTAAGAAGCCCCGATGAAGCTTCCCGAGATCCCCGACACGCCGCCGTTCAACTGAATGGAATTCTTCCCGCGCTCCTTCAGCTTGAGCAGCAGGTCAACGGTGTTGCTCTTCGTGTCGCGTTTTACATCCCAGGCATCTTCCGGCTTCAATGGATCGAAGAACCCGAGCTGATTCAGCCGCAGGATGCTGGCATCCAGCAACTGTTGGCTATACAAATCTCCTTCCAGAACCTGCAACTGGCGGCGAATCACTTTGTCGCGAGTCGTCGTGTTGCCCTGGAAATCGATGCGGCGGACAAAGAACTGGTGCCCTTCGTCAACATCGATTGTTAAATCAACCTGGTCTTTGCCGGGGACAGGCTCGGGATCTGGTGACGGAACAAAGTCGATGTATCCGAAGTTCCCATACAGCTTTCGCAAGTTGTCCATCCCCTTCTGCAGCTTCTCAGTGGAGAACACGTCACCCGGGGCCATATGAAACACTTGCCTCTCGATCAGGTCGGGCGTGCGGAACAGCTTCATGCCCACAAACTGAAAGTTGCGAAGGTAATACTTGTCCCCTTCGCGGACAAACATCGTGATCTCTACGCGCTTCCCGGGCTTCTTTGGGTTAAGAAGTGGAATCTTAATGCCGTGACCAACAACGTCATACACCCGTTCGGAGTGATTGATCACCCGCGCCTCAAAATAGCCCTGCGACTGATAAAACTGGCGAATGCGTTCGGAGTCCTCGTCCAGTTTGGTGGAGTCGTAGGTACGCGCAAACAGGTTTTCAAACAGCAGCGAATGTGGAATCCCGATGGGCTTCAGGTTTTTCATGGCGCGAATGACTTCCCGATCCGTAAACGCCTTGTTGCCCTCAATAACGATATCGCCAACCTTTACTTTGGGACCTTCATCGATGACGAAGTTGACATCAACACCGCCGGGAGGCACTTGCCGCAGCTGCGGCGTCACCGACGCGTACTGGTGTCCGCGCTCGGCCTCGTAGTCTTGCAGGACATTTCTCGCGCGCTGCACCTTGCCGGGATCGTACTGCGATTCCGGCGTTAGGTTAACCTTGCGCTCCTTAAAACGGTCCAGGATCTCCGACTTGCTGATGGACTTGTTGCCGGTGTAATCGATGGTATGAACTGTGCGCCGCTCGGTGACCACAAAGCGCAGCAGAATGCCTCCGTTGGTTCCTTTCTCGCGCTCGACTCGTAAGTCGTCAAAGCGGCCGGTATTCCACAGCGAGATAAAGTCCCGGTGAATCGCCTCCTCGTCATAAACATCACCCTTCTTGGTGTAGATGAGCGCGCGGAGCGTATCTTGCGGCACCTTATGTTGACCGCGGAACTCCACGCCCTCAATAATGTTCTCGCCTACGGAGGCAGGCTTTGCTTCTTGAATATTCGAAGGATTGGTTGGTTGCGAGGGTTTTTCGGGCGCTGTAGGGACGTTCTCGAAAGGGTTCTGAGACGGATTCTGCGGCGGCGGAGCGGGCTGCTGCTGTGGCGGTGCCGTGGATTGCGGCGCGCTTGACTGCGGAGGCGGTGCAGTGGTCTGCTGTTGTGCAGTAACCGCACGCGTATTCAGAGAAAAGAAAAGACAGGCGCTGGAAAGGAAGATCGCCGGACGTGCGGGCCTACGCAGGCTTCGAAGCCTGTGTCGAATCATCTAAAAGCGAATCCTTTGCATGTTGCGAAAACACCCCTGACGTAATCTGACCTACCCCGGTTTCAGCGCAGGCACTCTGGAAATGGCTGGGGAGAAGCCCCTAAGCCAAAACTCAAACTCCTTAGTGTAGCGAATGGGTTAACGGAGCTTGGCGGCTTACCGAGGCGGCTTTCAGCCAGTTTACGCTTTGAAAATGGGCGGTCCGGCTAGACTGAGGAGTGATGAGCAAGAAGTATTCGGCAGCACCGTCGATGACCATCGACCCTTCCAAGAAGTATGTCGCCACTGTAGAGACATCTCGCGGCCCCATTGTCGTGGACCTCTTCGCAAAGGACGCGCCAAAGACCGTAAACAATTTCGTGTTCCTGGCCCGCGAAGGCTTTTACGACGGAACACTGTTTCACCGCGTGATTGAGAACTTCATGATCCAAGGCGGCGATCCCGAAGGTTCAGGGCGCGGCGGCCCAGGCTACCAGTTTGAAGACGAGACCAAGGGCAATCCCCACAAACACCAGGCTGGTTCTCTCTCCATGGCCAATGCTGGACCAAACACCAATGGCAGCCAGTTTTTCATTACCCATGTGGTGACGAATTGGCTGGATGGGAAGCATACGGTGTTTGGCCAAGTCCGCTCCGGCCAGGAGATTGTGAACGCGGTCAAGCAGGGCGACAAAATTACTGCGGTGAAGATCGAAGAGTCATAAGACTTGATTGAAGTGATCAACCAATAAGGTCTGCAACTACCGCTGGGGCTTGCCCGTTAGCTCCTGAGCAACCTCCAGGCAGGAGCTAAGGGTTGAGCTTTTCCGTAATGGTGAGCGGGGTCGCCAGCCGGAAAGTAAGCCTGGTTTCGACGGGCTGCGCCGCCGGCACCAGCTCCAATCGCCGCTCCCTTCCCGCCGCCCGCCACTGCTCCAATAATTGCTCCCAGGGCCGCCCCACCGGCAATCTTGGCCGCGTCCTCGCCAGTGCTGGATGGCCCTCTTCGGTCAGCGGAACTAGTATCCACGTGGACGCGCTGCCCGTCGGTGGTGTTGATCTCCGTCAACGTCAAATTGAGCTTGTCAACGCCCTCTACCCTTCCCGCTTTTTCGGCTGTCACAACGCGGCCCAGCACCTTCGACCCCCGATCGGCAATGACGAACCCGTCGCTGATAATGGGCGCTTCCAGCGTGCCGCGGAATGTGTCCCCGGTGTAGTTGTGGTCAGTGGAGAGT
>CAXUCT010000166.1:0-5946 GCA_964249415.1 uncultured Bryobacteraceae bacterium
CATGGGTTTCGCGATACAGCACTTTATAGCCCTGCAGAATCGCAGCTTGCCCGATGGCTTGGGCCAAGTGACTTTTGCCCGTACCGCCCGGGCCTAAAAACAAACAATCTTCACGTTTGCCGATGAAGGCGCCTGTCGCCAAGTCGAATACCAGACTGCGGTTCATCTTGGGGTTGAAGGCGAAGTCGAAGTTATCGAGACTCGTGTTGGGATCGCGGAAGGCAGCCTGCTTACGGCGACGCTCCAGCAGCCGATCCGACCGGCGCGTGAGTTCGTCTGAAACCAGGCAAGCAATCAGGTCAATGGGCGCCATCGGTTCGGCTTGAGCCTGGCGCAAGCGGGTTTCGAGCACCGCAGCCATGCCGCCGAGCCGCAGTTGGCGCAGCGCACTTTCGAGTTCTATAAGGTGCATGAATCACTCTCCTGGCGGGTTCGGTTTTCGATGAGATCGCGGTATTGCGTCAACTGCCGGATCAGCGGATCGATCTGGCGCAGAGTTAGCGGCAGTTGCGGGTGGTGTTCGAGATAGCGCCGCACGAAATGGTAGGTGCAGGCGCCGGTTTCCAGTCCGATGGCGCAAGCCTCGTCGGTAGAGGCGATGCCGTACTTTTTGGCCAGCGCGAGCACGCCCAGAATGCGCCGGACGGCAGTCTGGCCTTCCGCTCTGTGCATGGCCTGGCACAACGCACCAATGTGCGGTCCGGCTACTTCGGCTCGCCGTAGCAACTGTTCGGTTGATAGCGGCGTGCGCGAGGGCCGGTCTTCGTCCTGGATGCGATGCCGGCCGCGCTGCTGCCGCAGATATTCGCGCAAGAGTTGCCCCGTGCGCGGATCGATCAACCGCACATGGGCGCTATTCCATTGCACTTGAACGCGGCGGCCGATCCAGCCGGGCGGAGCACCGTAATAGGCCGCTTCGACTTCCACGCAGCCATCCAGATGGACTGTGCGTTCGCCGTACTTGGTAGTAGCGAAAAGGCTCCAGCGGCAAGGGCAGCAGCGATGGTCGTTCTTCGGCGAACATGGCCGCAACCTGCCGTTTGGTGGTGCCGTGAATGCGGGTATCAGCCCAGCGCTCCTCCCACTGGTCCAGGTAGGCTTGGGCTTCTTCCAGCCTTTCAAAACGTTGCCCTTTTAACGGCGTCTTCTTGGCATGAGCGACGCCTGACTCGACCTTACCTTTCCGATCTGGATCCCTCACCCGGCAAGGCAGCGCTACCGAGCCATAGTGTTGCAGCACGTCGCGGTACAGCGGATTGATAGACGGATCGTAAACGTCAGGCGCGAGCACGCCTTCGCGCAAGTTGTCGAGAACCACGATGCGCGTCGCTCCTCCGAGGCGGCGAAATGCCTTCTCATGCAACTCGGCCCAGATCTGTACGCTGGAGCGGAACACCAGGAAACGGACGCACTTCCTGCTGTATCCGAGTGTCATCACGAACAGCCGCGTACGGCGGTACTTGCCGCTTTGCGGATCCCGGACCATAGGCCCGGAGCCGTAATCGACTTGCCCTTCCTCGCCCGGGGTGGTCTCAATTACCACTCGGGCTTCGGGCGAGATGGCGACCTGCAACTTGCGTACGAAGCGCTGGACACTTTGATAACTGGCGCTGAAACTCTGGGTATCGACCAGGTCCTGCCAGATGGCCATCGCATTGCGGCCCTGCGAGAGTCCCGACTCGATTGCTTCTCGATAAGTAGCGGAAATGCTGGCCGAAGAATGGGTAATCGGCTTTCGCTCGAGGCCCGTTACCGGCGGCAATTCCGCGCCAAAGTCGGTAATCACCTCATTGGCCGGTTTTGCGGGATCGAGTTTTCCCCACCCGCCGGGTGGCCGCACCGGAATGCCCATGGCGCGTAGATAGCCTGCTACCGTCTCCCGACGAATGTGAACCGCTGCTTCGATGCGTCGCAGCGACCATCCCAGCCGTCCCAGCGCGATTACTTGCTGCTTCTTGTCGTCACTCAAAACATTGCTCACGTTGACGCAGGGTAATTCCCGCGTCAGGATCAATGTCCTGGATCAGTTCTTCCGTTGGCCGCTTTTCAGGTGATTACCATTGGCCGCTTTTGGGTGATCACCGAGGACCAGGGGCGCGGCGTATCGTGGGCTCCCATGGTGCTTGCTAAACCGATTCAGTCCTCTTGACGAGTGCAAGAAAATAGATCATAACCTCTTGCCCGCCAACACTTGCACCTGTATTAACGTCATCTGATTTCACGCGTTTTCATGCTTCTTGACCGGGGTACATGGTGGCAGTTTGGTGACAGACCAAGATTGGAGGCAAGGATCGCCGAGACTGTCACTACGGAGTAAAGAAGCGACCAGCATCGACTTGCGATCCCTGTTTCAACCATGGATTGGCGTCGACCAGAAACCGGGGCGACTGCTACACCTTTTGGTAGCCGTCGCCTCCGTGGTCACGATTTTACTGGTGCTGCTATTTGGTTTGTTTTCAGAGCGGTACTGCCCTCAAACACGCGATGCGGAACGGAGCCCTCACATCGTGGGACCGTGCTTGAGACTCTTATTACCGAAATAAAGACATTCATGGTTCAGCGAGGCGGCTCCTACGACGATTGGTACGTCGGCATTAGCAAGAACGTCACGCGACGGCTTTTCGGCGACCATGGCGTTGAGCCGCGAGATCCGACGTGGACGTTCCTTGAGGCTGAAGACTGTGAAACGGCGCGTGCCGCCGAAAGACATTTCCTGATCCTTGGCTGCGACGGAGGGCCGGGAGGAGGGGACAATGGGTCGCGTTTCATCTATGCATATCAGAAGAGTAGAGACACAAGACCGTAGGTACCAATGTGGCTCAACGCATCGAGCCGATTGCTGCGCCGATCGCACTGCGGGCTAGGATGCTGAAGTAATCCGCGCTACGCGCGCCGAGGATCTCACGGTCCAGGCGCCTTTGATTCGTTAGCATTTGAACATATGGTTGACAGTTCCAGACGGAGTGAGCATCCTTCACTGCAGTAGAAATTCGTAGCAAAGCCTAGGCCTTACTGGATTGTGCGTATTCCGGGCCTTATCGGACACGCCACGCGTGCATTCTACGGGATGTAGCCACCGGTGAGAAGACGGTCGGGCAGATGCACAGCCGCGGCACCCGTGAACGAGGCCGAGCGGTGGCTGGCATATTACGAAACAATACGTGTGAAGTCACAACATTTGTAAATTATTTCTCATGATCCGTGTTTTCAGCCATGTTCTGGCTTGGCTAGTAGCAGATGAGAACAGCAGAAACAGATCAGACTGGGAGCTTGTGCTGACAAAGCGGCTGACAAAACATCGCGAACACCGGGCAGTGGGTTTGCTCCCACTAGTGGCTGTCGCAGCGAACTCGTTAGCACGACAGAATATCGCTTGCTGACGCTGCGCGGCTCAGTTTCGCGTTTTGCGCGATCACCGGCAGAATCTTATACTCACGTTTTTACTGCGACAGGCCACTAGAGCCTCAAGCTAATCATCCCACTCGAATAGTCGTGCAATCAAGATTTAGCGCCACAGGCTACCTTAGATTGGGTACGGTCGCTAGTGTCATGAGTTAGAGATTCGTCTACAAAGTCTCTCAACCTTGCCCAAGATGAGGTCGGCGTCCGCGGTCCACACAAATGGTTTAGCATGTCTATTCGCTGGTCCAAGTAATCAAGCGTGGCCTTCTCCAGCGCTCGAACCGCCGTATGGCTTCCACGCCGGACGCATCGCTCCTCATTTCCGCAAACAATGGTTCCACCAGGTTGAGCCAACTTGCGCTGGTCGGCGTAAAGTGAACGTGATAGCGGGGATGGCGCGCTAGCCAGGCTTGTACTCTGCTCACCTTATGCATCCCGTAGTTATCATCACCAGGTGAACCTCAAGACCTCGAGGAAGATTCGCGTCGATATCGTTGAGGAACCGCAGGAACTCCTGGTGGCGGTGCCGGCGGTAGCAACTGCTGATGGTGACCCCGCTTGCCACATCGAGCGCCGCGAACAATGACGTGACTCCATGCCGCTCGTAATCGTGCGATTGTCGGGCCGGCACTCCTGGGGCGAGCGGCAGAATCGGCTGCGTGCGGTTCAGCGCTTGGGCTGAACTCTTCTCATCCACGCACAGCACAATCGCATGGTCCGGCGGATTCATATACAATCCCACAATGTCCCGCAGCTTCTCGACGAACTGCGGGTCTTTGGAGAATTTAAAGTTCCCTACCCGATGCGGCTGCAATCGGAAAGCACGCCAGATCGGTACAATCGCGGTCTGCGGCAGTCCTGTCTCCCCAGCCATCAACCGACTGCTCCAGTGTGTGCTGTTTTTCGGCATCGATTCCAGCGTTTTGGTGACGACCTCTTCCACTTGTGCGTCGCTAATGGATCGCGGCGCGCCCGGTCGCGGTTCGTCGAACAATCCCTTCCAGCCGGCCAATCCGGAAGCGCTCCCGCCACTTGCACACCGTAGCTCCGGTGATGTGTAACTTCTTTGCCACGGCTCCGTTGCTCAATCCCTCCTCACAGCCGAGCACAATCCGAGCTCGAATCGGCAAGGCCTTGTGCCGACTTCGGGCGGCGTGCCAGCGTCGCAAGCTTCTCTTTCTCCTCTGCTGTTACATTCAGCGGTTTAGTGGGACGTCCGATGGCCACACCCGAGTATGCAGCCATTCGCGCTGTTTTTCAATGTTTTCCTAACTCACCACAGTAGTTCCGAATGGCACATTAGTGGCACAAAACGAGGATCGCGCCCGTGATTCTTGATCAAGAAAAAGATCACTGACATACAGACTCAATCTGACGACTGGAGTCGGCCAAGAGCATTGCTGGCAGATTTGCTGGTGAACTGCTGGTTTACAGACAGAAACTGCGCCAAGCCGAAGCAATTCGGTTTGTGAGGATCAACCGCGAGCGAGAAGCTCCCAATTTTGGCTTCGCCTCGCGACCGTTTGTGTTACGTGGCTTGTCCATCAAGCAGCCCGCCAAGACCGCTTTGCTGCGCGAGCGCTGCAACGGACAATTTCTGCTGCAGGTTACCGGTCACGCCAAATACGGGGTACCGTGGGGCCAGGATCGGCCGGTTCCAATCTCCTTGGCAACGCTAGCAGTCCGGCAGCGAAAAGAGACGATCGCATTTCGCAGTGCCGCCCGAGATGCTGGACATCTTCGGGCTGCAGCAGGGTGGTTCGCAACACCGCCGCTTAGTCGCGGCCTTTGAGCGTATTTTCGGAGCGACGATCTTCCTTGGAACCGATACGCAGACCGAGCGAGCGCTCGTTACGCCCCAGGCCCGATTCAATTCATGCGCGAAGCCCGGATCTGGTCACTCACGAGATCCGAATTAAACTCTTCTGCCAGGTGGCTTCGAGAACGAGATCGTGCTCAGCGACGAATTCTTCCGGAAGATTGTGACTGACTCGATGCCGACAGACGTGAAGGGCGGCCAAAGCACTATCTTGTGCGCCCGCAGCCCTGGACCTGTATGTGGCTGTCGTATCGCTGTTTTACCGCTAAGCAGCAGGAACGTATTTCCATCTTCGGAGACTTCGGTCTCGTGGCTCAGCTTGGCAGCGCGGATTACGGGAGGCCAGGTAAATTTCGTGAGCAGTTGGAGCGATGGCTCGACTTGTTCGAACTTTTGTGGCCAGGGGCGCATTTGCAGCGATGGTGACTTCATCGTGATCCAGCCGGCAATGGCGCTAAGGGTCACAGAGTTTAGATGGCAAGCGTTAGCGTTCGTCTCTGTGACTCCTTACAGACGACTATCGCAGGCGACTATCGACTCGACGCCGAAACTGTACAGCTTTCCAATCGAGACCGTGTCGGTGACACAATTGTTTCCGGAGCAAGAGAGCAGTACTCACCCTGTTTAGGTCTGCAACGTCAGTCCCGCTCAGCGCATTACTGAAACGCCTCCCTGACTTGTCCCCCGTAGCCACGTTCGCACTGGCGCCGGCATATAGCTCGGAA
>CAXUCT010000166.1:5956-9119 GCA_964249415.1 uncultured Bryobacteraceae bacterium
CGTAAGGATTGAATGTTCTTGATTTACCAAGAAACACGCCGGTATGACTTCCAATACTTGATTGTTGCTAAGAATTTACTTGACCTCGCTCGCTAGTCGCTGCTAATATCGACATCGAATCGTCGGCGTTGACCCACGTATGCCAGAGCGCGATATGAATTGCGGTTCTAATTCGAATAGCTGGTATGTGATTCATACCCACGCGCGGCAAGAAGACAGGGCCGAAAGAAACCTAAATCTTTGGGGGGTGAAAACGTTTCTTCCCAAGCTTAAAGAAAGCACCCCATCCTACCCGGCTCCTGACGCGTCATGCGCGTCCAAACCGTTATTTCCCGGCTACATATTCGCGTGCTTTGATGCCAGGGTGATGCTTCACAACATCGCTTTCACGCGGGGGGTTCGCGACGTCGTCAGAACTGCCAGCGTGCCTGTGTCTGTCCCGGAGCACATTATTGATCTAGTCAGGTCGCGGATAGGGCGGGATGGCTATGTGACGCTGAATCGAGAGGATCTGTGTGCAGGTGATGAGCTTGCCGTGACAGACGGGCCGTTGTCTAGGTTGGAGGGGATCTTCGAGCGGACTCTCAAGGATCCCGAGCGAGTGGTATTACTTCTTAAGGCCGTTAATTATCAGAGTCGCGTAATTATAGAAAGACATTTCGTTAGAAAGTTGAAGTAGCTCTTTATTTTCGAAGCTACCGCCTCACCATGGTGGTGGCAATTAAGTATTTCGCTGCGCGCGGATCTCCAGTGCTCAGCAATTGATTTAGTGTGTCGTTGGTAAGGCCCCTGACCGTAAGAGTTTTAGGGCATACTGCGGTAGCTCTGCCCCCTTCGCTCCACAGTCACTGATCGCGAGCGGATCTATGCATAGGACAGTTATTGTTGGATGTGGGCCTGTAGGCTCAGTTCTCGCTTGCTTTCTTTCCGTAGAAGGCTTCGATGTAGAAGTCTTCGAGTGTATGCCGGATCCTCGAAAAACTACGTGCAAAACCGCCAGGTCCATCAATCTGACGCTTTGCAAGCGAGGTCTGGATGCGATTGACGCAATTGGCGCGGGTGCCGAGGTGAGGGCACTATCGGTAGCGGTCTACGGACGGCTGATACATGACCGCCAGGGCGGCTTGACCTACCAGCCGTATGGCAATCGAGGAGAGGCGATCTATTCCATAGGCCGCGCGGATTTGAATCGCGTGTTGTTGACTCACGCGGAGTGCCGTTCTAACGTGCAAATTCACTTCAATCGCAAGTGCGTGCAGGTTGATCCAGACAAGCCCGCCGTGGAGTTGAAAGGTTCGGATTCCGGAGACACACGGGCACAAAGCGCAGATTGCATTTTCGGCGTGGACGGCGTCCATTCCGCGGTTCGGGCGGGATTGCAGCGGAAGGTCCGTATGGACCTGTCCATCAGGTACTGCAAACAGGGTTACAAGGAAATCCCGATTTCCGCCGGTAACGGCGGTTGGGCTGCGAAACAAAACGTTATTCACGTGTGGCCGCGCGGAGACTACATGTTAATCGGCTTCCCCAATTCGGACGGAGGATTTACCTGTTCGCTTCACCTGCCTTTCGAGGGCCCTGTTTCGTTCCAGGCGATTCAGACCAAAGATGACCTTCGCCGTTTATTTAGCGAGTCGTTTCAAGATGCCGCGGATTTAGTTTCTGGGTTCGTGGAAGATTTATTTGAGACTCCGCCCAATTCAATGATTACGGTGAAGTGTTCCCCGTGGTCGCATGCGGGAAAAGTGGCTATTTTGGGCGATGCGGCCCATTCCATCTATCCCTCGTATGGTCAAGGCGCCAACGCCGGATTTGAAGATTGTGCCGTTTTAGTAGACTGCCTCCGAAATTATGGCGACCCAGCCGCGGCTTTGCGGGAATTTGAAGAGAGGCGCCGTCCAAACACCGACGTTATCGCTGACCTTTGCGCCGACCACTTCGAGGAACTACAAACATTGGCGGGAACGCCATATTTCTTGACAAGAAAGACCATCGAACGAAGGCTTAACCAACTCTATCCGGACGCATATCGCGATCTGTATTCGATGATCACATTTACAACCATGCCTTACCGGGAAGCGCTAGAAATTGATCGGAAGCAACGGACGGTCTTAGATTCATTGGCCAGGGTCGATGGGATCGAGGGCAAACTGTATACTGCGGAGCTGGCTGCGTTGATGCAGCGGCTGATGGCGGAGAGGATTGCCAATGGCCCCGCCATCGCCTAAGCAAGAACTAGTCGCTTGAATTTGATATGTTCCGTGAGCACTTTTCAGGGGTGCAGCTTGGAAGTGACCGGCTAAGATCGCTACGGAGGGTTTGCAATGGCTGACCTATGGGATGGAGTCCGGTATCCGGTGCGGAGTCTGGTTCGGACCCCCGGTGTAACGATTCTCGCGACGATTACCCTGGCGCTTGGAATCGGAGTAAATACAACGGTTTTTAGCATCGCTCACGGAGTGTTGTTCCGCGCGTTGCAATTTCCTCGCGCCGAAGAGTTGGTCCTGCTGTGGGAGACCTATTCGCGTATGAAGACCGGCGGGGATAAGTTGCCGGCAGCGGCTCCCAGCTTTCTGGACTGGAAGGATCAGAGCCATTCATTTGCGGCCATGTCCGCCTTTACGACCTTCTCTTTTAGCCTCACCGCGCCAGGCGAGCCGCCGACGAAGTTGGATGGACTGCAGGCTACCTCCGAGTTCTTTTCTGTTTTGGGCGTGAAGCCCCAGAAAGGGCGGACGTTCAGAGAGGATGAAGATCAGCCGGGCAAGAATCATGTAGCCGTCATTAGTGATGGTCTATGGCGCAGGCAGTTTGCCGGAGATGCAAACGTGGTCGGAAAGACCATTACGTTGACGGGCGAAAAGTACGAAGTGATTGGCGTCATGCCGAGCGGTTTTGATTTCCCCGAAGGCGCAACCATGCCGCCGACATTGGATTTCGCGGCACATACCCAGATATGGGTTCCACTTACGTTCGCTGCGGACGTGCGACGCGACCGCTCCACCTTGTTTCTGGCTGTGGTAGCGCGCCTAAAATCCGGAGTAAGTGTCGCGCGCGCGCAGAACGAAATGAGCGTTATCGCATCGCGCCTCGATCAGGCTTATCGCAAGGGTCGGGGTTACAGCGCGCGAGTGATGGAATTACAAGATCAGGTGGTGGGCGG
>CAXUCT010000167.1:0-9112 GCA_964249415.1 uncultured Bryobacteraceae bacterium
GCATCAACTTCAAACACCCAAGAGGAGGTTACCCATGAACGAAGACGCTGACGACAACACTATTTACAAAGTAGTGGTCAATCATGAAGAGCAGTATTCCATTTGGCGCGCCGACCGCGAGAATCCGCTCGGATGGAGAGATGACGGCAAAGTGGGCCCAAAGGCGGAATGTCTGGAACACATAAAGGAAGTGTGGACCGACATGCGCCCGCTGAGTCTACGCAAAGCCATGGACGGCGCGCACGCGAGCGGGTCCGAAAACCGGCCCTAGCATCACACCTTTCGCTTGCCCACGATGAAGGGCGCTTGCTGCGCCCCTTCACCGGCATCTAGCCCGCTGGCTACTATTTTCCCGGGAGTTGTGTCGTAACATGCACGAAGATATTCTGTCGACTGTCGGCAACACGCCGCTAGTTCGGCTCACTCGTATTGTGCCTCCAGGCAGGTTTCAACTCTTTGCTAAGGTTGAGGCTGCCAATCCTGGCGGCAGCATCAAAGATCGCCCTGCCCTTCGCATCATTCAGGAGGCGTTGGAGGCAAAGATCATCGGCCCTGGTAGTACGGTCATCGAGTCGAGTTCCGGAAACATGGGGATTGGCCTTGCGCAAGCTTGCGCCTACCATCGGCTTCGTTTTATCTGTGTGGTCGATCCCAAAACCACTGTTCAGAATAGGGCCGTACTCAAGGCCTACGGCGCGAATGTCGATTTGGTATCGGAGCCCGATGCGCGAACCGGCGAGTTTCTTTCGAGCAGACTACGCCGCGTCCACGAGTTGTTGCAGGCCATCCCCGATAGCTTTTGGCCCAACCAGTACGCGAACCTGGCAAACGCCAAGGCGCAGTATTTCACGATGCGCGAGATTGCGATGGAGTTGCAGGGCAAGGTTGACCACTTGTTTTGCGCAACCAGCACCTGCGGCACATTGCGTGGCTGCAGCGCTTACATTCGCGAACAACATCTGAATACGGTCATCTGGGCTGTTGATGCCTTAGGCAGCGTACTGTTCGGGGGACCTCCGGCGCGCCGTCTCATTCCCGGCCACGGCGTTTCCATCATTCCCCGGCTCTATATCTCCGGTTGCGAGGACCGCCATGTCCAGATCGGCGATCTCGATTGCGTGCTCGCATGCCGGCGTCTGGTGGCGGAAGAGGCCATTTTGGCCGGAGGTTCGTCCGGTGCAATTCTTGCCGCAATCGAGCGCGTTCGAGACCAAATCGCGCATGGCTCGAATTGTGTCGCCGTTCTTCCCGATCGGGGAGAGCGTTACCTCGACACTATCTATTCAGACGAATGGGTAAACCGCCAATTTGGCGACGTGTTGAACGCTGGCCGCCAACAACAAGCTTGCTTTTCGGCGGCCCCTGCCCTGTAACAATTTGCACGCCGCCGAAGCAGGAATCGGTATGGAGTCGACAGTATCTGAACATATGCGGAGGAACCGTGGAAAGTAAATGTCGAGTAGTCATAGTCGGAGGCGGCACCGCCGGGTGGATGACAGCCGCCTACCTGAGCAGGGCATTCAATCAGAAGCTGGACATTCAGCTTGTCGAGTCGCCCGATATCGGAGCCATAGGCGTTGGTGAAGCTACCTTCAGCACCATTCGCCTTTTCTTTGAATATCTCGGGCTGCAAGAGGAAGACTGGATGCACGAATGTAATGCCAGCTATAAACTTGCCATCCGGTTCGTGGATTGGAACAGGGAGCGCCACCACTTCTATCACCCCTTCCAACGATTCGATTCCGTGGAGGGGTCAAGTCTAATCGAGTGGTGGCTTAAATCGAAACCGGCGGAAGCCCCGTTTGATTATTCGTGCTTTTCTGTGCCTTCCATTTGCGATTCGCAAAGAGCGCCGCGCTTTCACGACGGGCACGTTTTCGATGAAAAGGTCAGGACTTATCTGTCGGAAGAAAACGACCGCAAGGCCCTTCACCTGGAAGAGTTGAAAATTCAATACCCTTACGCCTATCACTTCGATGCAAGTTTAATCGCCGCGTTCTTGTCCCGTTACGCTAAAGAGCGTGGTGTGCGCCACATTCCCGACGAAGTGTTGGACGTACAACTCGCGGAGAACGGCTTTATCGATAGCATCCAACTCGCTCGCCATGGCCGGGTACGCGGAGACCTGTTTGTCGATTGCACCGGCTTTCGCGGACTTCTCATCAACAAAGCTCTAAATGAACCGTTTACATCATTTGCGGAGTCCTTGCCTTGTGACCGCGCAATCGCAATGCAGGTGCCGAGCGATCCCGCGCATCACGGAATAAATCCCTACACCACCGCAACCGCGCTTTCATCTGGTTGGGTCTGGGACATCCCGTTATTCCACCGCGTCGGCACCGGTTATGTCTATTGCAGCGCCTTTCAGTCTCCCGAGCAAGCGGAGCAGGAGTTTAGAAACTATCTTGGGGTGCGCTCCGCGTCTTGCACCCCGAAACATATAAAGATTCGGGTGGGTCGAAGTAACAATTCCTGGGTAAAAAATTGCGTGGCGATCGGCCTTTCGAGCGGATTCGTCGAGCCTCTGGAGTCCACCGGAATCTTTTTCATTCAACACGGAATTGAGCAACTCGTCGCTCACTTTCCCGCCAAAATGATAGAGGAAGACGTGGTGAGAAGTTACAACCGTCTGGTGGCCGACGTGGTCGATGGAGTTCGCGAATTTCTGACCCTCCACTACGCTGCCAGCACCAGGTGCGATACGCCCTTTTGGAAGGCTACAAAGACGGACTTTGTGATACCGCCGGAGCTTTCCGAACGGCTCAAATTGTGGAAGCGGCGGCTCCCGACCAACCGCAGCATCAATCCGCGATACCACGGCTTTGAGGCTTACTCCTACGCTGTCATGCTGCTCGGCTTGGGACATCATCCGGAGACTAGCTCGCCTGCCTTGGACTACAGGGATGATCGGCCCGCCTTGGCCGCCTTCGACTCCATCCGGCGGGAAACCCAGCGATTGGTGCAGGAACTCCCACCACTGCATAATTATCTGGCTCATCGTTACAAGAGAGATCAGGATCGGAAATTCGCAATGGCAGCGTCCTAACGCACTGGCTCGCATATGGGGATCGCCGACTCGATGAGGTGCGAGTGAACCTCGAAAACCTGTATTCCTCCGCAACGGTTAAAAAGCTGTGTGCCGACTCCCGATCTGTTCTGGTGGCGAACTTGGACCGTGTCCACGTACTTAGCCATCAAGACCATCTGATTGTGAAATGCTGTCAGAATCCACGAACCTTAGAAGATCACGCGTTGAACGCTGTAAATTCGCTTGGCGCTCGTAGCCGATCCGAAGTCGCGGCAAAGCTAGACAGCCTCAGGCAGGATGGCCTATTGATTAGTCTGTCTACCCTGTTACGGTCGGCTCCGGAAACTAATTCGCCGGATAGTTCCGATATCTTGGCCATTCCAACCGCCGACAGGCCCGATATGTTGCGGCGTTGCGTGCGGTCGTTCTTTGAGCCGTCGGATCGTCGGGCTTTTAGGGGCGAACTGCACGTTTTGGACGATTCGCTTTCGGCCTCCAGCGCCTCGGCAAACGCTGTCACATGCAAGGAACTGGAGGCCGAATGCAGCTCTGTATCCGTTAGGTATGGTGGGCCGGCGGAGAAGCGGCGCTTCCGGGATGCGCTCGAGCAGATGGGTATCCCCGGCGCTGTCCTGCGATTTACACTGCCGATCTCCGAGAACAGTTGCTCTTTCGGAGGGAACCGCAATTTTATCCTGCTGTCGACCGCCGGCGAACGATTCCTATGCTGTGACGACGACATAACATGTCGTCTTTGGATGTCTCCAAATCTCCGTCCCGGCGTCGCCGTGAACGCTTCGGGAGATTCCGCCGAATGGTGGTTTTTCGAAGATCGAAAGGCCGTGAATGACTTCGTCGCCGCGCTTTCGCCGTGCCCTACCGATCTATGGGCCGCGCACCGCGCCGTTCTTGGAAAGCCGGTACACGCGCTTTGCGAGTCCGAGGGCGATTGCTCCATTGATGCCCTCGAAACCGATTTCGCTGCACTGCTGAATAAAGTCAGTTCGGGCCGAGTGCGTATCTCCTTCTCCGGTGTCGCCGGCGATTCCGGCATGTACACGGGCGGCTCTTTTTTGTTTGCGGACGGCTCCATCCGAGCGCAGCTGTCCGGGTCGCAGAAACTCTATCGAACGGCGGCAAAAAGCCGCGAGACAGCCCGTGTGACGCCCAAACTCACCGTCACTCATTCAGCGCGTATCATGTCACTGTCCATGGGTTTGGACAATCGGCAATTGTTGCCTCCGTTTCTTCCGCAATTCAGAAATGAAGATGGCGTATTCGGCGCGACTCTCACTATCTGCGATCCCAAAGCCCTGTTCGCATACGTCCCTGTCGGGGTGATGCATGAATCCATCCGCACCCCTGAGTATCCGGTGACCCCCCTTCAGGCGGTAGAGACCGTCCGTGTATCCGACACAATAACCGCTCTGCTGGAGGATTGCGCCACCGACGATTGCCTTCCCGACGCGCGCGGCCGTCTCCGTGTTCTGGCCAGCCAACTCTATGCCATCGCCGATACATCAATCGAACACTTTGAATGCAGGGTTCGGAACGCAATACTAAAGTCCAAATGCAAACGGCTGCTGGAACTCGATTGGAACTTGAACGACGGCTTCTGCTACCCAGCCTTTTGGGTGAAGGACGCCCTGATGTACCGCGAGGTGCTGATAGCGCACTTGCAATCTCCTGACTATGTCATTCCGCACGAGTGGCGGGAACTCGACGCTGAGCAGGCGCTCGAGCGCCTCCGCGCGTTTGTCTTGAACTACGCCTCTCAATTGGAGTGGTGGGATAGAATCGTAGCCGCTACCGCGGTGCTACGGGCGCGCGGCCTACGCCCGACAGTGACCGTGTCTTAGCGCATATGAGTGCAATGCCGGCACGCCGTCCGCCTATCGAGTCCGCTTTCCTTGTACTCCGCCTATCGCTGTTTCTCTGCATAATCGTGACGCTAATGTCGGCCTCCGCTGGCTCGGATTTGTTCGCCAATGGCGCAAACACTTCGTTTCCTTTTGAATGGGATCATGGCATGATCGTCGTTCCGGTGTCCCTTGCGGGTTCGCGGCCCCTGCGTTTCATCTTGGACACGGGCTCGACGAGAATCTTAATTGATCGCGGCGTTGCCGCTTCGCTCGGGCTCAAGGAAGGAACCGAGAGCTCTCTGCAAGGGGCCGGAAGCGGCCGGCAAACGATACACGCGCTTCACCATGTCGATTTGCATCTGCCCGGCCTGGGGACCAGGAACTATGATTGCTTCACCATCGATCTGTCGTCTCTTGAGCACACGTTGGGAACCAGGCCGGACGGCATCATCGGTTACGATTTCTTTGCGCGATTCGCTGTCACCATCGATTTCACCGCCCGACGCATAAAAGTGGCGCGCGCGGCGGATTTTCATGCAACCTCGCTCGCCAAACAATTACCGTTACGTATTGTCCATAAATGGCCTTTCGTAAAGGGAGAACTTGTCCTTCCGGGACCGGTGGAGGTTCAGGACAGCTTTCTAATCGACTCTGGGTCGAGCGACGCCGTAGGGCATCCGATCGTTAAGGCGCTCGAGAATGCGACGGCGACGGAAAGCGGTGTCGGCCTCGGCTCGCCCACCCACGCCGTACGGGCTACAGCCACGGCTTTTCGGATCGGCGGTTTTACGATACCGCGGCCGCTAGTGAGTTGCTGTGGCTCATCCGATGAGACGAGTCGGCTCATCGGAACCTCCATTCTTCGGCATTTTACAGTCACGTTCGATTACGCTTCTTCCTGCCTGTTTCTGCAGCCTAACGAAAAACTCTGAGTAAGCACAAGAACTTCGGATGAAGGCAGAACTGTCGAAAACACTGACTACACCCCAATGACCAAAACTGTTGCGAATCCTTGGGCCGTGAATTGGTTGGCCGCTAAGAGCACGCGGAGTGCCCTTGTTTGCTTTCCTTACGCAGGCGGCAGTTCCCTCAGCTTTCGCCCCTGGCGGGCGCTCCTGCCATCGGAAATGGAGATTCTTGCTATTGAATTGCCAGGCCGCGGCGGACGCTTGCAGGAACAGCCAGTCCGGTCACTTCCGAAGTTGATCTCGGTGCTGGGGCCCGCTATCGCACCGCGGCTCGAAAAGCCATACGTCTTGTTCGGTCACAGTATGGGCGCGCTTTTGAGCTTCGAATTTTGCCGCTGGCTCCGCTCGCACGGACTAAAGCTGCCGGACCATCTTTTCGTTTCTGGCAGAAGAGCCCCGCAGTGCACAAGCGTCAGCGCCCCCGTCTTCGACAAATCGGACACCGATGTCATTGCCCATTTGCGGCATTTGGGTGGCACGCCTAACGAGATTCTGGCCGACGAGGAAATGCTGCCCCTGATCCTCCCGGTTCTGCGAGCCGACTTCGCCTTATCGGAAAACTATTGCTATCGCGATGAGCCGCCGCTCGAATGCCCAATCACGGCTATCGGCGGCCTGGAAGATGAGGAGACTAGCGCTGGTCGCCTAAGCGAATGGGCCAAGCAAACTTCACACGTATTCAGCGAACGTTGGTTTCCCGGCGGTCATTTCTTCCTGCATTCGAACCAACGGGAATTCTTAGAAATTTTCGCACAAGCGCACTCACAAAGTAGCGCGTTTTAAACCGGCCCTCCTCCGCCCCTGACAAAGTTGTCATGAAACTACGGATACTCAGCCGCGAGCGTGAGGCTGAAGGCGTCGAGTCCTTCTCTCTTGCAAGCCCCGATGGATGCCCGCTGGCGCCGTTCCTCCCGGGACAACACGTGTCCCTGCGCATTGGCGAGCAAAACTGGAGCTATTCTCTCTCCGACGCCCCGAGTCCAGGGGCTTACCGCATTACTGTGAAGCATCGAAGAGGGCCTGCTGGAACGCCCTGCCGGTGGAGCGACACGGTGGCCGTCGGCGACGTTGTGGAAGTCGGCTCCCCATCCGGTGGTCTTCATGTCGGCCTTGCCGGAGACGCTCCTCTGGTCCTGGTGAGCGCCGGGATCGGCATCGCGCCCATGGTGAGTATCATCAAGTACCTGGCCATCCGTGGCGACGCTAGACCGGTTTGGTTTCTCCACGGCAATCGCTGCGGAAGCCGCCACGCGCATAAGCTCGAAGTTGCCCACGCCGCGTCCTCGATCACCGCGACCATAGTAACTGCCTATAGCAGGCCGGACGGCAATGACCGTCCCGGACGCGACTTTCAGATTTACGGCCGGCTCGACGCGGCCCAGGTGCTCCCGATCGTGCCCGACGTCGGCCAGTGTTTTTTTCTCTGCGGACCACCGGAGTTCGAACTCCAGTGGCGTTCCGAGCTTTCCTGGAGAGCCATTCCGCCCGAACGCGTCTGTTCCTCCAGGCATCTCTTTCTTTCAGCCAGCGCGTTTATTTAGTTGCAAGAACTCGAATAACCGCTGGAACTCTTAGGGAGCCGCCCCGTTGGGCGGCGCAGTGCCGATTTCATAAATCAGCTCCCCGGCTTTATCGCGAACTGACAAAGGATATCTCACCGGATACAAAGAAAGCGCTTCGCCGAGGATATGCTCCCGAAGTTCCAGCGTATCGCGGCCCAGCGCTTTGCGTTCCAATAATTCAAGATGGTGCAGTATATTCCAGGTGTTCTTTCCATGAGTAACATAGACGTATAAGTGCCCGTGACCGGTCATGATTGAGATCGGCCCCGCGTCCATAACCCTACGCATGAAGACCGCATCTTCAGATGTTTGTGAAAAGGGTCCTTCTTCGTCGTATCTGACCGGTAGCGATTTCCACCATAGCCCGGTTTGCGGGGCGGCAGGCAAAGAATAAGGTGCTCGCAAGGAATACCAATCACACCAGAACATGCTATTTGCAGCCGTGACGTATTGTAAATGGTCGCCCAGATAGCAAGCGCGGGTTTCGTTCGCGAGCAAAGCTTCTACTTGCGCGGAAAGCCGGGTGGGATGATAAAAATCGTCGTCGTCCCATTGACAAACCAACTCGCCATCCGCTTCCGCGAGGGACCGATTTCGTAACGCGCCCAGTGTTTCTGTCCCGGTCTTTACTGGAACCCACTTGATATCGGACCTTGCTAGTTGCGCGACATGAGTTCGCAGCCGTTCTGCATCCTGTTCGCAACTTTCGCATACGATAACCATGTTCCGGCTATTGTAAGTCTGACGCAGGTAAAAACCAATGCTGGCGATAGCCTGCTCTACTCGGTTGCGAGTAACCACAAGACACGTCACTCGTGGCCCATCAATAAACCCAGAAATCTTCTCTCGAAACGCAGTGACAGTTTGTTTGTGGGTTTGGCCGGAATAAGTCATGGACGATCGAAGCATACAGTGACAAGTAAATACAGTCAATGGTAAAATTATTCGTCTCCGCGAAACGAAGTCCACGCAAGTTAGCAAAAGGAAGTGTGCGCTATGCAACAGGATGACATTCTTCTGCTTGGCGGTAATGAAGTTATCGATTTGCTCGACGGGCGGGAAGCCGCCATTATGGAGACAGTTCGGTGGGCCTACATCGCCCATGCGCATGGCGCTTCGGACCTGCCGCATTCGACGTTCTTGCGCTTCCCGGATCAACCGCGCAATCGGATCATCGCTTTGCCGGCGTTTCTTGGGGACGGAATTCAGGCAGCTGGCGTCAAATGGATCGCCTCCTTTCCCGACAACGTGAATCGAGGATCTGATCGAGCGTCCGCGGTGATCATTTTGAACTCGACAACTGACGGCCGTCCCGTGGCGATTCTGGAAGGCTCAGTCATCAGCGCCCGGCGTACAGCCGCGAGCGCCGCTTTGGCCGCGCGCACGATGTGCGTGCGGGAACCCGAGTCGGCCGGCTTGATTGGCTGCGGCGTCATCAATTACGAGATAGCCCGCTTTCTCTTGGCCACGTTTCCCCGGCTAAATCGTTTGCTGCTCTACGATCGTCATGTTAGTCGGGCGGAGGCGTTTGCAACGCGCGCCTCCGCTCTCGGTGAGGGGTTGCGCTTTGAGATCGAGAACAACGCGGAAGAGGTTCTTGCGAACACATCGCTTAGCGCCTTTGCGACAACCTCTCTTTCGCCCCACCTGAACGATGTATCGATGTGCCCCACATGTTTTTTTATTGTTAAG
>CAXUCT010000168.1:0-8998 GCA_964249415.1 uncultured Bryobacteraceae bacterium
TATTGGCTATAATCAAACACGCCGGCGTCCTGTAGTCCGTTCGGATCGAAATCGTTAGATGGATCGTTGCCGACGTAAGCGTATCGATTCCAGGTTTGTGGAAGGGATTTGTTTGCGCTGCCGCCGAATGGGTCGGGCCGCATAAAGCGACCCACGATGCTGCTGTAGTACCGCTGATCAGCGTAATCTAGACCAGTAGCCGAATCTCTGGTGTAAGTGGCGAACTTCTCTTGATCGTTCGCTGGTTTAGCTGGAGTGACGCCGGTTCTCTCTTCTCCAAAGGCGTAGTATTTGCCTTGCGAGTGTAATTGGTCTTCGGGGGCAAGGAGGCGTTTTCCGAACCACTGCTTGGTGACGCTCGCTTGCAACAGCACGCCGCTGGTTGGGTTGATTTGCCAAGTTCCGTACTTGTGTCCTTCGACGCCGTAGAAATAGATTTCTTCGGCGCTGTAGGTGGTGCCATTCAGCGCCCCTTTGTAGATCCTGTGGTTAGTGGAATCGTAACCGTACACCACAGAGCCGCCGCCGGATGCGCTGGCCTGGACCATTCTATTCTGAATGTCGTAGCCGTAAGTGGAACCGGTATAGCCGGTCATATTGCCGTTCGCGTCGTAGGATGCGTTCGATATCAGGCGGTTGGTGGACGGATCGACGGCTACGCTGAGCGCTGGCGCGTTGGTGGAACTCTTCTGGGTTAAATTACCGAAACCGTCGTAGGTCATAGCTTGAGACCAAGCGCCGCTGGGATCGCCAGTTGCGCTGGCGCTGATGAGCCGTAAGAGCACGTCGTACTGGTAGCTAATCACCTCGCCGCTGATCACATCCGTCTTGGTCGCAACTGAGCTGTTGTCCTGCCCCGAGGCGTAGCTAAATTGATAGTGGACGTTCGCTCCTGAGGTAAGCTCGGTGAGTTCGAGATTGGAGTTGTACGTCCGGTTCTCCGTGAACGTGCTGGCCACCATTTGCAGCATCTCGTTGGATGGGCCGTAGGTGACGCCGGTCACCCAGTTGGTACTTCCGTCCGACATCCGCGACAGCCGCGCCATCGAATCATAGGAATAGTTGTAAGTCGGACTTGAGCTGGAGTTGTTGCCGGGAAAGTACTGGGTGCTCGGGTCGCGATGGAGGTGACTTGCCCTTCATTGTTATACGAGTAGTGCGCGTCCATGTTCACCGATTGGGAGCCAAACGGTGTGCCGGCGGCTTGTAACCTCTTGTAAGTCACCGCGCCTGCCGGATGATAGCTGTACATCTCCGTGAACGAGAGACCGTCGGGACCGGAGTATTGAATCTGTGACACGCGGCCGGCGGTAGAAGAGGAATAACCGCCGTTGGTTCCTTCATAGGCGTAGGTCGTCCGTTGAGTGGTGTCTTCGACAAACGTTCCGTTCGTGACGGTGCCTCGGGCGATCTGAATAACGCGCTGGTAGGAATCGTAGGTGTAGACTTTGCGTTGGTTCTTGGCATCCGTTACGGTGGCGCGAGTGCCATCTGCGTTGTACGTATAGGAAACTGTGCCGGATTCGGGACTGGTTTTACTAACGAGTTGCAGAGTTTGCGGATTGTAAACCCAGCTTCTGGTTTGCGTACGCACCGTGCCCCCGATGGTGCGCGGCATCTGGACCTGCGTGAGATGCCCGAAGGTGTCATAGGTGTACAACGTGACGTGATTGGGTTCCGAGGCGGGGTGAGGGCTGGGCTCCACCACTTGAATGATTTGCCCGTAGACGTCCCGGGTGATCTTTTTCCACTTGCCGATCGGGTCCGTGATCATCACGGTGTTGCCTGCATAGGAATACGTGGAAGTGGATTGTCCGTCGGGCCGCGTAGCGGTCAGCACTCGACCGAGCGAATCATACGTATACGAGGTCCAGGCTGGCGGGGCGCCCGGCGCGTGCGGCATGCTCTGTTTCAAGAGCTTTCCCATGGCGCTGCAGCCGCACGAATCGTACACCGACTCGGTGACAGACTGGGTAGAATTCGAATCGCCTTTGTCTATGTGCGCGGGCCTGCCTAGACCGTCCAGGTAGGTCTTTGTCGTACGGCCGTTAGTGCTCTGTGTAATTTGCGGAGCGGAAACGTTGTAGTAGTAGTAAGTGTTTGCGCCGTAGGGAGAGATCTTTTGGGACGGGCGGTCCGTTGAATCGTAAATGATTGTCGTGTTGTCCGAATTGGGGCCAGTAGTACCGGCCACCTGCATGGATTGCGTCCAGGCGATGGTTGTGTTCAGCGAGTTACCGGTGGTGATCATCTCGGGCGCGCCGTAGTTGGAGTTGCTGGTGCGCGTGGTGCTGACGTAGGCGTTAGGATTTACGTTGTTGCCGTTCCAGATGGCCGCACCGGTCTGGTCGTACCCGTTGCGCCAGGTAACCCATGGCAAGGCGGTTGTATAGAGATTGCCTCTGGCGGTAAACGAAGGGCCATAATCCTCGGCGTCCTGCTGAGCGATGTTAGGCGTGGGCGTAATTCCGTTTGGATACTGATCGTACGTGTTCTGTTTGAGATTCGTGGTGATGCCGTTACTGTCGGTCACCGTGACCATTGAGACACGATTCCGGATATAAAGCGACGTGTAGTTTGTTCCACCGGAGTTGATTAAGTAAGTCGTGTTGTACGTCTTGGTGGCGTTTGACAGATTGGAGTAGTCATACAGTTTACTTTGCGTGACGTTGCCGTAAGCGTCGACTGATTGGTCCGATTGCGCGGTTACGGAGTAGGATTGGCCCGGATCGCTTACAGTTTGCAACCGCGCGATGTAATTGTTCCCGGACGAGTTCTGGGACCAGGTGTAGTTGGTGGTGCGGAGCGGACTTTGCGGAGCGCTGGCGGAGCCCTCATTAAAGCTGGTCACGAGACCGAATGTGGCTCCTGCCGTTTGCGAGAAATTCCACGCCTTGAGCGCACCCGCATGAACGTCAGTCAACTGTCGGCTGGTAGGCACCAGATTGGAACCGGAGTGCACAGAACGGAAGTTATAGGCTCGTTCCCCAATATTTGGGTCCCACTCCAGATAGCGATTCGTCACCTCACGCACTGTGGTTTGCGGGTAAGCGGCGTTGCCGTAAACCCAGCGAATATAACCTCCGAGGGGAAGAGTCACCTGCGTCAGTTCGCCCGCCCCGGCGGAGTCATAGGTAAAGCTGGTCGTTAGGTTCGTCCAACGATTGTTGATGGAACTCAGGAATGGAGCGGATCCGAACGAGTTGGAAGAGCCGCCGAACGGTGAGTTTAGCGTAGTGGAAGGGCTGTAGGAAAGAGTAAATGTGTCATTGCTGTTGATGAAGTTTCCGATATTGGTCAGATGGGGGACAGTGTCGGAGTTATACCAGAACTCGAAGGTTGGACTACCGGCAGGATTGCTTCCAGGCCGTACATCTTGGACGGTTTGAACGCGTGCGCTTGAGTTGACCCACGTAACCCCGGCTCCCGCCAGATATTGAACAGTAACCTGGTTCCCGTTAGAATCCTGAAGGAGCGTGGGATACATAGTGCCAGCGTCCTGTTCCGTGCCCGCCGAGGTACAGCCCATAACCCAGAAGGACCCATCATTAAAGTACAGCCGCTGCGCATTGGAATCATAAGTGACATAGACACTTTCGGTAGAAGTCCAGATTCCGTTTGTGTTTTGCGTCAGGCGGTAGGTCGCGCCACTGGCGTCACTATACTCGTAGAACTGCACGTTGAGATAGGAGCTGTAGAAAGCCGCTAGGGAGCCTATCTGCATCTTCCAACCAAAACCGAAGCCCAGGTCGTCGCCCAGCTTCCATGGGTTACCATTCGTATCCAAGCGCGAATTCTGGGAATTGTAAGAGATGCCGATAGGGACGGACCAGCCACGGCTAATTGCCTTGATGAGCGGATAAGAGTAGTTCAAGTTGCCAGAACGGGTATCGATCTGCTCTCCCATGCCGCCCCAATAGGAGCCGGTGGGACGTATGCCAGTTTCGCGCGCGTCGACGGTGGCATTGGAGGGCACGCCCACGGAGAACGTTGTGATAGCGGAAACGTTGCCGTGATGATCTTGCGCTTGAACGCCATAGTTCTGAGTACTGCCGGGACTAGCGGCGACATCGCTCCATTCCGGCGTTTGCGTGCTGGCGACTTGCACTCCATTGCGGTACCAGATGTATCCGTTGATACCGCTGCCATTCTGATCGTCGGCGGACCCACTGGTTTGGATGTCCACCTCGTTCGACAGTGGATACGTTTGGATGGAATTGGAAGCGACCTGCGAGGGTGCGATTCGATCAGCGGAGCCGAGTTCCGCGTAAGAGATGGTGTTGCCGGACGGCATGCTGTAGCCGCCGAAACCGTCTAGGCCGGTGAGAGGAGACGAAGTATCCGTCCAAGACAGATAAGTCACCCCATTCACCCAGAGTCGAAGAGCGTTGTCGACTCCATGAATTGCGTGATAGACAACTCCATTCGAACAGGGGACGGCAGAGGAACTGATCTGGGTTACCGAGCCGCTCACCACCTTGTAAAGAGTAGCGGTTGCAGTACACCCGTCGTTAGAAAACGTTGGATTTTGGATCGCAAACGCGTAGAAGGAGCCGACGCTGGTCGATCCAAGAATTGCGTTGGACGTAGCATCCAGGAAAAGGACGTAATTTCCGCCAGAGACCGGAAGGTTCAAGGTGGCGGCCACTTCATACTGATCCGTTCCGTCTGGAGCAAGAGAACGAGAGATGTACGAACCGCCTGTAGGGGCGGGGATCGTCAATCCAGAGGAAGTGTTCGAGGTGGCGCCGTTAAATACAAATACAGGAAACACGTCGTTAGGGTTGTTGAGAGGACCTTTAGTGTAGTAATTGTATTGCGCCCGCAAGGAGGTTGAGATTAACACGCCCCCCAGCCAAAGAGAAATTGCAATCCGCTTCATGGGCACCCGCCAGGAACGAAGTTAAATCGAAGTTTTTCTTCACCTTTTGCAGGGCGTTGACTAGATCGTTTGGTGAGAGCTGTCCGGCCTGAAAGACCTGAACGGAAGCTCCGGTTTTCTCTAACAGCGGCTTAAATGCCGCCCGATCGCGAGCGACGAACTCAACAATAGCGTTATTTCCATCGTCACTGAGCACGCTATGGTAGCCGACGATCACGGGAGCGTCCGCAAAACCTTTGCTCTTCTTCAGGACAACGGAAGGCTGCTCTCCCGCGACCGGTGCGAACATCGGGCGCTTCGGATCACTTAGCGTCCCGGCACCCACCATGGGCACTACACATATAACGCGCTGATAGATCGGCCCGGAGGCCGAATGTGGAGCTGAGAAAGATACTCCTGCGAGTAGACACACTCCGAGTAGCGTGCGTAACAGATACCGCATCGAGAGACGCCCTCCTAAAGGCGACGCGAGCCAATGTTAAGACAATGGAACTCACTCGCGCACTGGGTACGCAATGTAAATCCCGGTTCAGAAATGGGCTAACTTAAATGGTTACGGAGATAGTAAACATCAGTTACCTGAAGCATTCAAGGCAAACTTGCGAGACTTACGTGTGATTCAGTACTAAAGATCTTTCACTGTGTCAGCAAGTCACTGTAAAAACTGACATCAGATTAATCCTAATTTCCAAATGGTGCGATTTAGCGTATTTGCGGACTATGAAGTTTCTGAGCCCCACTTAATTCTGATTACGGCTGATATATCAATCCGCCGCACGAAAGCTCTAGCTGAGCCGGGGCTTCTTGAGGATGCCGATGGGCCTTACTATCACTGCTGTAAAAGCTGAACCCAATGCAAACCTCTTGCTATACTTAGACTTTGTGTCTGCCGGAGAAGCCGGTCACGCTATCCGGGCCTGAGGAGGGTAACAGTGTTAATAAGCCTCCAGCAACTGCAAAAGCGCCCTGTCCGTTTCAATCTGGACATCCCAGCGGGGGAAATCGAGTTCGACAGCAAGGTCAGCCAATTTTCTGTGCTGCACGCCGAAGGAACCGCCGAACTGTTGAATCACTCCCTAGGAGAGATCCGCATGCAGGGAAAGCTGAGCGTGACCATAGCAGCTACTTGTGATCGCTGTTTGGAACCGGCAACGTTTCCCGTCGCGAGCGATTTTGATCTGGTCTATATGCCCGCGGGCGAAGCAACCGAGGGTGAAGACGAGATCGAGGAAGGCGCCCTTGAAGTTGGCTTTTATGAAGGCACTGGGCTGGCGCTTAATGACGTGCTTCGTGAAGTGGTCCTGCTCGCGTTGCCCATGCGGTTAACCTGTAGTGAGGGCTGCAAAGGCATCTGCCCGGTCTGTGGCGAAAACCGTAACCAAGGCGATTGCGGCTGTCAAACGGAAGCGGCCGACGACCGTTGGAGCCGCCTGAAAGAGATCCGCGCCGAGATCGGTTCGCACAACTGAGCGCGCTTCGGGCGCGTCGCTGAAACTAGAAAGAGAATTGTAAAGTTAGGAAAGCTATGCCGAATCCCAAACGCCGCCACTCAAAGCGCCGCACCTCCACGCGCCGCGCCCATGATGCTCTCGTGGTCCCGCAACTCACCGAGTGTCCGAATTGCCAACAAAAGATCCGCGCTCATCGTGCCTGCCCCCACTGCGGCAAGTATAAGGGCCGCGAAGTGATTGAAGTGGTGGAAGCCTAATCCGCCGCCTCACCGCCCAAAGCATGACTAAGCTCGCTTAGATGGTCACGATCGCGCTCGACGCAATGGGAGGCGATCATTTCCCTCGCCCCGAAGTGGAAGGCGCGGTCCAGGCAGCGAAGGCCTTCGACGTAAAAGTCATCCTCGTCGGCCGGGAAGAGGTCGTCCGCAAAGAATTGGAGCGGCACGCCGGGTGGCAGAAGCTGCCACTCGAGATCCTCCACGCGAGCGAACAAGTAACCATGGAAGACAGCGCCGGGAAAGCCGTGCGCGCTAAGAAGGACAGTTCCATTCGCGTGGCCGCGAGTCTTGTAAAAAAAGGCCAGGCCCAAGGTCTTGTGTCGGCGGGCAACACAGGCGCCGTCATGGCCACCGCCAAGTTGGTGCAAGGGATGCTGCCGGGCGTGGATCGTCCTGCCCTCGCGTCTCCTTGCCCCACCGCGACCGGCCAGACATCCATCATGCTCGACGTGGGCGCGAACGTAGATTGCACCGCCAAAATGCTGGCCCAGTTCGCGGTCATGGGCAACGCCTACTCGCGCGCCATTTTTCACATCGCTCATCCGCGCGTCGGCCTTCTCTCCATCGGCGAAGAAGAACACAAGGGCAACAATCTCACTCATGAAGCCACGCCGCTGCTTAAAAGCCTCCAGGACCTCCATTTCATCGGCAACGTCGAAGGCCGCGACATCTACTCCGGTGTGGTTGATGTGATTGTCTGCGACGGCTTTGTGGGTAACGTAGCTCTGAAGGTGAGCGAAGGTGTTGCCCATCTCATCCAACAAATACTCAAGCAATCGCTCACCGGGAACGCTACGCGCAAATTTGGTGCGTTACTGGCTCAGGGTGCGTTTAAAGAACTCAAAGCCCGCATCGACTACTCCGAATACGGGGGCGCACCGCTACTTGGGCTCAACGGCATTTGTGTTATCTGTCATGGCCGCTCTAACGGCAAGGCCATCCGTAACGCGATCCGTGCGGCCAAAGAGTTCGCCGAGAGCAAGATCAACGAACGCATTGCCACGGAATTAGACGGCTGGGCGGCAACAGCGCAGGCAGGTTAGCTGATGCTCAAGCTCCGCTGGCTCCTCGCCCTGTTCGCGCTCGGCGCTATGTCGCTCTGTTGGGCGAAGGAAGACCCCGTTCAGTGGACTCTCGCGCCCGCAGACCACAACGCGCAACTCGCACCGGGCGGCAAAGCCTTCTTTGAGCTCGAAGCGGCCATCGAACCGGGCTGGCACCTGTATTCGCCGACCACGCCGCCGGGCGGTCCCATCATCACGCAAATTCGCGTAGCGGCGAACCCGTCGGTTGTCACCTACAACGTCTATCGGCCTCAACCCGTTCGCAAGCTCGACCCGAACTTCGGCGTCGACACTGAAACGTATGTCGGCGCCGCCACCTTCCTCGTGGAAGTCGATACCAAGCCGTCGGCTGCTGGCAGATCGACGTTGGCGGTAGCCGCTCGCTACCAAGCCTGTTCCGACGTGAAGTGTCTTCCGCCCGTGAAGAAAACCGCCTTGAGCGACATCACCTTCGGGCCGGGAAGCCCTGCCCCCACCATCACATTTACGGTTCCCGCCGGCTACGCTCTTGTGCCCGCCTCTGCAACGGCAGGTATAGCACCGTCAGCTGCTAACTCTGCGCTGTCCCGCGCACCCATCACAACCGACGAACCGTTACTGCCCTTCCTCCTAACCGCCTTCGGTTTCGGCTTGGCGGCGCTCTTCACGCCGTGCGTGTTTCCGATGATCCCCATCACGGTCTCGTTCTTCTTAAACCAGAACACGCCCGGCGCGGGTGGGCAGAAGCGCGGCAGTTGGGTCCAGGCGCTCGTCTTCTGCCTGGGCATCATCGTCCTTTTTACTGGTCTAGGTTTCCTGGTCACGGCCATCGCCGGGCCGTTCGGAGTGGTACAACTCGGCTCCAGCCCTTGGGTAAACGGATTCATCGCCCTCGTCTTCTTCATCTTCGGCCTCAGCCTGCTCGGAGCGTTTGAACTCCGGCTTCCCTCTGGTCTACTCACGCGGCTGGACCAAGCCTCGCAAGGCGGCGGTTACGCCGGCACGCTTCTGATGGGGCTCACATTTTCACTCACGTCGTTCGCTTGCATCGGCCCCATAGTGGGTCCGCTGCTTATCGCGTCCGTGCAAAGTAAAGGCGCGGAACCTGTACTTGGCATGCTGGCTTTTGCCACCGGGCTCGCGGCGCCATTCTTTTTGCTGGCGCTCTTCCCGTCTTATCTCAAGAAACTTCCGCGCAGCGGCGGATGGATGGCGCGGATTAAAGTCGTGCTTGGCTTCATCGTGCTTGCCGTCATGCTCAAGTACCTCAGCAACGTGGACCAGGTCCTGCAAACGCACTGGCTCACGCGCGAACTGTTCATCGCCGCTGGGATGGTTCTATTC
>CAXUCT010000169.1:0-5216 GCA_964249415.1 uncultured Bryobacteraceae bacterium
ATTGTGGAGTGTCCAAGCGAGAGCGACTTCGCCGGGGGTTCGGCCATAGCGCTCGCCGATTTCGCGAAGAACCTCGACTAACGCCAAGTTACGACTCAACTGCGGTTCCTGAAAATCTTTATCGCGCGCGCGCCAGTCATCTTTGGGCAGATTCATAGCGCGTTCTTTCGTCATCTTGCCGGTCAATAAGCCGGCGCGCATGGGCGAATAGACGATGACACCAATGTTGTTTTGCTCAGCAAAAGGAAGAATTTCCTTTTCCGACTTGCGGACCAGGAGCGAATAGGGCGGCTGGAGCGAAGTGATAGGAGCGATTCGCTGCGCGCGCTTCATCTGCTCCACGTTGAAGTTAGAGACACCGATGGCGCGCACTTTGCCCTGCTCCTTTAGCCGGGCCATCTCGGTCCAGCCTTCTTCGATGTCGGTGTCCGGCTCGGGCCAATGAATTTGATAGAGGTCGATTTGGTCCACGTTCAGACGGCGTAAGCTGTCTTCACACTCTTTACGAATGGAGTCCGCCTTCAGAGAGGGGAAGATTTTGCGGTCACTGTCCCAACGGCGTTCGCATTTGGTGAAGAGGTAAGGCTTATTGGAGACCTCGCGAAGGGCTTTGCCGACGATTTCTTCGGAATGGCCGAGGCCATAAACCGCCGCCGTGTCGATCCAGTTGATGCCGGCGTCGAGGGCGGCGCGGATGGCTGAGACAGAATCGTGGTCGTCCTGATTGCCCCAGGAAAACTGCCAGCCTCCGCCGCCGATGGCCCAGGCGCCTATGCCAAGGGACGTGATCTCCAGATCGCTGCTGCCAAGTTTTCGCAATTGACTCATGCCTGATGGACGCAGATTGGCGGAAGAAGTATGCAGTGCTAAACCATCCGGAACTAAGGTAGCCGCTGCTGTCCGAGTCAAGACACAAGTACTGACAGTTCGCAATCCTCTTAGGCCCTATAGAGGAATAGTTCGGCAGTTCAAGCCCGCCTAGACTCGAATCACTGAACGGGCTTTTTAGTGGACCCAAATCACCGTCGAGACCGCCAGTTTATAGGAAAACCATTTAGGAGGACAGAATTATGAAGCTATTTTCTTTGTTTTTGTTGGCCGGAGCGGTGCTTGCCGCGGCTCCGATCGGAACCACGCAAGTGACACTCGTGAACGCGGGCAGTCCGCTTGCTGATGATGGTCAATACTACGTTGGCCCGTATACATTGTCGATCAACGGCTCTAACATTGCGGCTATGTGCGTGGATGTTTCGGACGAAAGCAATGTCGGTAATAGCTGGACGGCTTCGCTGAGCCAAGTGGGCGGCGATATCTCCCATACCTATCACCCGACCGAAGCTGTGCAATATGAGGAAGAGGCCTACCTTTACAGCCTGATCACTAAGCCCGGCGCTGACCGTGTAGATATCCAACATGCCGCCTGGTCGATTACAGATGCTGGTTACGCGATCAACAGCGCAGCTCAAAGCTTTGTCACGTTAGCGCAGAACAACTACGGCAAGATGGATTTTTCGGGCTACGAATTAGTGTCTTCGACCGGCTGCACGCGTGAGCAGGAGTTCATGGTGGCTTCGCCGGAACCGGGTTCTCTGACGCTACTCGGGGCTGGGCTACTGTTGAGCGGATTTCTAGCGCGCCGAAAGTTCGTTCAGGCCTAATCGCCGACGCATAGGGAAGTGGAAACCGAGGCCATGGCTACATGGTCTCGTTGCGCTCTTGGAAAAGGATTAAGGCCTTTTCAGGCCCGTGTAGGTTATATGAAATAATCTTACTAGAATCTTATTGATGGAGACCACTAAGCTTTCAACAAAGGGCCAGATCGTCTTACCCAAGAACATTCGTAACACGCGAGCTTGGGGACCCGGCACTGAGTTCACGGTCGTAGAGAGTGGTAATGGAATTCTGCTGCGTCCCGCCGGTCGTTTCCTGGAAACCGATCTCGATGAGGTAGCTGGCTGTCTACGGTCCCAACGGAAACCAAAGACGCTTGCGCAGATGGGTAGCACGATTAGCCGTGAGGTGATTCGACGTCATGACCGCGGTCGATACTAACGTCGTGGTCCGGTTACTCACCGAAGATGATGCAAAGCAGGCTGCCACCGCAAGGTCTCTGTTCGCAAGTGGTCCAATATGGATCGCGAAAACGGTATTGCTTGAGGCAGGTTGGGTGCTGCGGAGCCTGTATGGATTTGAAGAGCGTGCCATTCGCGATGCATTCACGAAGTTGCTCGGCCTTAAAACGTGCATGCGGAGGACGAAGCTGCGGTGGCAACCGCTCTTACGCTTACGGCCCTTGGAATCGAGTTTACTGATGCGATGCACTTGAGCAACAGGCCGCTTGGCACCGCGTTTGTTTCCTTTGACCGGTCCCTCGTTCGACGTGCGCAGCGCGCAGGCGCAGCCGAAGTCTCGGCCGTCCGTTCAGTTTGATTTCGCCGGTGACTTGAGACGAGCCGCGTATGCGCTGGCACCCGCTCACGCGCGTTTATCTCGCGAGTTCGAGTGACGGCGGCCCGTGGCCGTGCGAGACCAGATGATATTCAAACTTTCCATTTGAGCAGGAGGGAATGAGACGGCCGCGATAAAAACTTAAGCCGTACACGAAGTCGCGGTTGGCCCAATCTTCGCAGACCTCTTCGGAAACAGGTTTGACCTGCTTCCAGAGCTGGCGAGCCGAGACTCGCTGGTCAAGAACGGGATAGACGCGCGCCTTTAGATAAATGCCACCTGATACGACGCACAGCACGAGTAACACGCCGGCCCAGGAACGTCTCGCGAGAAAAACCACTACGACCGGAAGGGCAATATAGAACCACTCGACGCGATTGACGGTCCTAATGGCGACGAACGAGATACGGCCGGTGCTGAGAGCAGGCGGCAGTTCTTGCGCGAGCAGTGGAATGGTGGCAATCAGAAGCGCGCAAGGAAGCAACCAAGCACGTGACAGAGTCGCGATGCTGCGGGTTTCAAACTCCGATCCAATAAGGACGAACAGGCTGGGGAACAGCGGCAGGAGATAGCCAGGGAGTTTGTTCACTGGCGCGCTGAAGAACAGGAAGCCGAAGATGCAGATGGAGGCGAGAAAGGTTCTCCGCGGGTCCCACTCGACCCGACGTAGCGTGAGAACTCCGAGTAAGGGCGTCCAGGGGAAGAGGCCGGCGAGCAGCACCGGGACGTAGTAGTACCACGGCTGTACGTGTTGCAGGGAAGCCGAGTAGAGCCGCTCGAAGTGATGTTTCAGGAAAAACTCTTCGATGAACGGATAGCCATTTTCGAGATAGACGGCCGAGTACCAGGGCAAAGCGACACATGCGAAAGACAGTAGGGCCAGCCACCCATTGCGCCAGTATCGACGCAGGAACCAAAGGAAGGGAAGAGAGAGCGCAATCGGGACCAGCCCCTTGGCTAAGGTGGCCAGACCGAGGAACGCGCCGATAAGCAGGAATCTGGTGCGAAGACGGGAAGGCCGATGGGACGCGCGCAGCAAAGGCAGCGCGAGGAAAACGGCTAGCGAGAAACAGACTGCCAAGGGAAGATCGGTAAGGCAGAGCTGGCTCGAAGTCATCCAGCCGACGCAGGTTGCGAGCAGGATGACGGAGACCGCGGCAGCTTCGGCACCAAACTCAACGCGGAGCAGGAAGAATGCCGCCGTGAGGAAAGCCAAACTCAAGAGAACGACAGGGAGGCGGCTGGACAGTTCAGGGTTTAAGCCGGTGAGATTGCCGGCCGCAGTCATCCAATAGAGCAAGGGCGGCTTTTCGAACCACGGCGTGCCCCAGAGTTCGGGCGTAATCAATTGCCCAGTCTGGGCCATGGCACGGCCGATGGCTGCATAGCGCGGCTCGTCGGGTCCAAGCACGCCCACGCCATCCAGTTTGTAAAGGTAGAGAGCAGCGATTGCGATTGCCAGCGTGATGAGCGGCAGCGACCGGCGGAGAAGAGACAATCCCCAGTATAATGAGCCGAATGCGAATGGCCGCGAAGTATTTGGGAGCGCTAGGACTGGCTGGTGTTGCGGCCATTGGAGCAGACGTGAACGGGACGGCACCGAAGATCGACCGGCAGAAGCTGGAAGCCTACGTGCGATACACGGAAGCTTTTACGCCGCAGGTAAAGGTGGTGATTGACAACCCGGCGGCGAGTGCCTATAAAGGCTATTTTCGGGTGATGGTGCATCTCAGCATCGAGCGCTATAAAAGTACGCAAAAGGTGGGTGACAAGCTTTATTACACCCCGGACGGCCAGCGTTTTATTAGCGGGCAACTTTGGGATGTGGATGGGAACCCGTTCCTGGACAATCTGGAACGCTTACCGGCCGATGGGCCGTCGTTCGGACCTGCGAACGCGCCCGTGACAGTAGTGGTTTTCAGCGATTTCCAGTGTCCGTATTGCCGTGAGTTCGCGAAGACAGTTCGCAATAATCTGCCGCAGAAATACCCGAAAGAAGTGCGGGTGATCTTCGAAGATTTTCCGCTGGAGAGCTTGCATCCTTGGGCGTTTTCCGCCGCGGAAGCGGGGCGCTGCATCTGGGAAGCGAAACCGGCGGCGTTTTGGGCTTTTCACGACTGGATTTTTGAACATCAGGGCGAAGTGACAGCGCAAAATCTGAAGGAAAAGACGTTGGCCTTTGCGCAACAGCAGAACCTGGCGGCAGCGCCGCTATCATCTTGCCTGGACAGCCATACCGCGGCGGCTGCTGTGAACGAGAGTTTGCGCGCGGCGCGGGAACTGCAGGTTCAGCAAACGCCAAGCTTGTTCGTTAACGGACGGATGGTAGGAGGCGCGGTGCCTTGGGCCACGCTGGATGCCGTGATTCAGCTGGAGTTGAACCGGCCGAAAGAGATCCCGGGGCCAGGCGCCGGTAAGTGTTGTCAGGCGAGCGCGCCCACGGTGGCGCCGAAAATGAGTCAGCAGTGAGCCAATGAGCACTTAGGCCGCCGGGTCCTAAATGGCGGCACCGTGAAAATAGTGGCTGGACCAGCGTAGGTGCCGATACGTATTGAGGGTGCCGTTCCTTTCAACATCATCTGAACCTTCGGGTCAAGGCCAACCGTTTTTGGACACATCGATGAGCACATTAGGCGCAAGAGCCGCCTCGACATTTCGGCTACCGCCGTTGATTTTGCATCCTTTTTCAGGGCCTGAGGACACGTCGGTTCTGATGGAGAGCTCGCGAGCGAGCTTGGCGCTGCAGGGCTTTTTGCCGCGGCAGGAAG
>CAXUCT010000169.1:5226-8939 GCA_964249415.1 uncultured Bryobacteraceae bacterium
GGAACTGGATCAGCAACTGTTGCGCGGCCGATATGCCGAGCTGCGGATGTTGTATTACATCGGGAAAGACCTGCTGCGCTGGTTTGAGCAATGCACGGAGACCGTTTCTCTGCTGGCGACGTTTGAAGGCAAACGGATGCGGCCTGAGACGTTTGCGGCGTTCCTGGTGCAGCACGTACCTGCTCACGTCAAGACGAAACTGGAAGGCTGGGGGGTGCTGGATTTTTGCGCGTTGTTCCGTCGATCGGTGGGGCTGCACGTGGTTTTCAGAGAGCTGCCGGCTGCGGAAGGCTTCTCCCCTGATTTCCTGCGGCGATATCACCGCCACTTAGACCAGTGGTATGAGCAGCGTTTGCGCGATACGATCTTTGACCGCGCGGAAGCCGACGATTTTACGTTTGACCTCTATGCCTCGGGCGAGTATACGCTGATGCTGGAGCAGAGCTGGACCGACTAAGAAGCTCCGGGGCATTCTTCGATGCCGCTCTTCCAGGCGGTGCTGCCGGGACATGCTGCGGCGATATGCTGTACACATGAATCTGCCACGATTCGTATTGATCGAGCAGCAGTTTCCGGACCGCGCCATCGCCAATGTTCGCGCGCACATCCGAAACGAACTTTCGCAAGCGGATTTTGTTTCGCGCGTGCCGCAAGGTGCGCGGATCGCCATCGGCGTAGGCAGCCGCGGCATCGCAAACATTGCCACCATCGTCAAGTCCGTGGTTGAGTTCTGGAAGGAACAGGGCGCGCAGCCATTTCTCTTTCCTGCCATGGGCAGCCACGGCGCCGCAACCGCCGAAGGTCAGACGGACGTACTTGCGCACTACGGCATTCACGAAGCGACCATGGGCGTGCCGGTGATTAGCTCGCTTGATGTGGTGCCGCTAGGCAAGACGCCTGAGGGCATTGAGACGTTCATGGACCAGAACGCTTACGAGAGCGATGGCGTCTTTCTCATCCCGCGCATCAAATGGCACACGGATTTCTCGGGCGCAATCGAGAGTGGGCTCTTGAAAATGATGGCGATCGGCATCGGCAAGTTCGCAGGCGCGCGCCAGTATCATACCTTCGCTTACCGCATGGGTTTGGAGAAGATGATTCGCAGCGTGGGGGCGAAGGTGTTTTCTACCGGAAAGGTGCTGGGCGGCCTGGCTATCCAGGAAGGCGCGCATCACGAGACGGCCGGGCTGGTGGCTATGAGCTCTTCTCAAGGGCTGGCCGCGATGGTGGCACAGGAAGAGGAACTTCTGCGGGAGGTAAAGTCCTGGAAGGCAAGTTTGCCGGTGCCTGAGATCGACATATTGATTGTCGATGAGATTGGAAAGAATATCAGCGGCGCCGGGATGGACACCAAGGTGATTAATCGCAGCGTGAATTGCCACTACAATCCGTTTCCAGACATGCCGATTGTGCATCGCATTTATGCGCGCGCGATCAGTGCCCTCAGCTACGGCAGCGGAGTAGGGTTGGGCATGGCGGACGTGATTCACGACCGGCTATTAAACCAGGTGGATTGGAGACCGACTTACATCAACTCATTGACAGCTTCAACGCCGGCCTGTATTCGCGCGCCTATTCATTTTTCGAATGACTGGGAAGCGCTAGCTCACATCGCCCCCACGGTGGGCAGGACCGACCTTTCCGAGGTGACGTACTGCCGCATTCGCAATACCCTAGAGCTGGTCCATATGGCGGTCAGCGAGAACCTGGTTCCTTCGCTGAGCGGGAATGTCAAGGTGGTCTCTGAAGCGTTTGAAGCGCCGGTGGGAGCGAGCGGCGACTTCCGTGAGTTTCCCTTAGCAAATGGTGCGCATTACACCAGCCATGTTGAAGATAGCTCTTCTCTTTTTGTTCGTCTATAATTAAAACCGGCAGCCTTCCTTGCGCCATCTAAAAACAAGACGTGGAAATACAGCAGAAGTTGCGCGTTCTGGCGGATGCGGCGAAGTACGATGCCTCTTGCGCCAGTAGTGGCTCGCGCCGGGCTCGAGCTGAAAACGGATTAGGGAACACTGACGGCATAGGCATCTGCCACAGCTATACGCCTGATGGGCGCTGCGTTTCGTTGCTTAAGTTGCTGCTGACTAACTACTGCATCTACGACTGCAGCTACTGCGTGAACCGCATCTCCAGCGACACGCGGCGCGCGCGCTTCACGCCCGAAGAAGTGGCTTTTCTCACGATAGAGTTTTACAAGCGCAATTACATTGAAGGCTTATTCCTGAGCTCCGGCGTGATTCAAAGCCCGGATTACACGATGGAGCAATTGGTGCAGGTGGCGAAGCTTCTGCGAACCGAGCACCGCTTCGGCGGTTACATTCATTTGAAGGCTGTGCCGGGAGCGTCAGAAGAGTTGATGTTACAGGCAGGCGCATGGGCGGACCGGTTAAGCGCCAACGTAGAACTGGCGCGCGACAGCGATTTAGCACAGCTTGCGCCGGCAAAGACGCATAAAGAAATTGAACGATCGATGCAGCAGATTGCGCATGGAATTCTGGACGCGAAGGACAAGACAACGAGAAGCGGGATATCGCCTCGCTTCGCACCAGCGGGCCAGAGCACGCAATTCATCGTAGGCGCAACGAGCACGCCGGATGCAGAGCTGCTCGATAAGTCGGCGAACCTTTACAAGACCTATAAGCTTCGACGCGCTTACTATTCCGCGTTCAGCCCCATCCCGCATGCAGACCCGGGACTGCCCTTGATGAAGATTCCGCTGGTGCGCGAGCACCGGCTGTATCAGGCGGATTGGCTGATGCGATTCTACGGCTTTTCCGCCGATGAACTGACAACGGAGCAGGATCGGAATCTGCCGCTGGACAAGGATCCGAAACTGGCGTGGGCGCTGCGCAACCGGGAGTTCTTTCCGGTGGACGTGAACAAGGCGGGTCAGGCAGCGCTGCTGCGAGTGCCCGGCTTTGGAGTGCGCAACGTCAAGCGCATTCTGAAAATCCGGCGCTATCGCGCGCTTACGCTTGCTGATTTAGGGAAGCTGCGAGTAGCGGTGAAGCGGGCGCAATTTTTCATCGTCGCCGCGGACCACAATCCCGCTGCGAAACAGATTGACGGGCCGAAGCTGCCGGAGCAGTTTGTTCCGAGAGACCAGCAGATGGCGCTGTTCGAAGCAGCAGAAACGGCCCGGACAGGTGAGTTGTGACCAGTGCCTCGGCACACGATTTCGTCTCGTGGCGGGAGTCCGCGCGAAATCTTCTTGCACGCAACATTCGGCCTGAAGAAGTAACTTGGGACGGCGGCCTGTTTGAAGAGCCGCAGTCAAACGCGTCCGGATCAGGGGCAGTTATAAAGGTGCCAAAAGAGTTCCTGGCCCTGGCGCAAGTAGTGGCTTTCCATCGCGATCCAAAACGCTGGCCTCTGCTGTATAGAATGCTGTACCGGCTTACACACGGCGAACATAATCTGCCGAAGATCGACGTGGATGATGACACGCGCGAGCTGAGCCTGATGAGCAAGGCTGTGCGGCGAGACATGCATAAGATGAAGGCATTCGTGCGCTTCCGCCGCGTGGAGGGCTCGGACCCGGAGTACTTCGTCGCGTGGCATCGTCCGGATCACTGCATCGTGGAAGCCATGGCGCCCTGGTTTCGAGAGCGCTTCGGAAGTATGCGGTGGTCAATTCTCACTCCGGATCGCAGCGCGCATTGGGACGGGGAGAGGCTAACTTACGCCGCTGGCGTAGCGAGGTCTGAAGCGCC
>CAXUCT010000170.1:0-6691 GCA_964249415.1 uncultured Bryobacteraceae bacterium
CGAACCCTGGCACACGGGCGGCCCCGAGCGCGACACCACCACCGCCAAAGCCCCCAAACCCGCCACCACGTGGGCCACCGCCGTCGCCTCCGGCCCTGGCGCCACCAGAGGGCCCGGAAAACTTGGTGGTTCCAAAACCCCAAGTTTTGCTGACTCTTAGATTTAACCCGAGAAAGCCAGGCCCGATTCCAGCGTTCCGCTCGATCATATCGGAACCGCCGCCAGGGGTGGGGACGAGGGGATCTGAGTAATAGGCCTTTGCACCGGGAACAGCGTAGTACAGATAGGAAGCATCAAGCACTGTGGGTCTCGCTGTGGGCGTGTTCGAGCCTGTGAGGAAGAGGTCGGTACCCGTCGTGACGTTGAACGGCGTGCCGCTGTGCGCAACCATAAAAGGAGAGAATCGAAGACCCCACGGCGCGCTGAAGGATCCGCCAACAAAAAGATTGTTTTGGACATCCAGCAAGGACCGGCCCCAATCCGCAGAGATGTCATAAGGGTCAGCGGGCATGGTTCCTATGCCGTCTGTATCACTATGCGCATTGCCGTAGGAATAGCGTGAAAAAAGGGTCAGGCGTTTGCCTATCTGGCTGTTGACGCCGATGAGGACCATGGTCTGCTTGAAAATCCCTACGGACTGGTAATCGTAAATATCACCCAACGTTCCATATGGACGCAGACCCACGCTGTTGGAGTTGGCGATGTCTCTCGGCGGCAATTGTCCAGGAGTCGGAATAGGCGCGTTGATGTTGTCGGTTAAGAGCTCGTGTACGCCTCGGGACTGAATAAAGTTTACGTTCAGGGTTGTATGACCGGATAGCTGGCGCTCCACAGTTAGAGCCGTCTGCATTAGATAAGGCGCCCGAAGGTGGCCGTCGATTTGGTACTTTTGGGCCGCGTTAGTCGCCTGGAGTAGATTCAGCGGTAGCGGCGTATCGAACTGCGCATCGGTAAACGGCGGATTATCTAATGTGTAAGTAGTGAAGTTGCCGTTTGCGTACCGGCGGGCAGTCTCGGCGTTGGTGATCGTAAATCGGTCATAAAACATGCCCCACCCGCCACGAATGACGGTCTTGGCCTTACCGCTCCCATGCTTGGCATCAGGAGACCAGGCAAATGCAAACCTCGGAGCCCAGTCGTTATGATCCGTGATGTTGGTCTGCGCTTCCCATCGCACTCCGAAGCTGAACGTCAGGTTCGGCCTCACCCGCCAGTCGTCCTGAAGGAAGGGACCGAAATCCCATTGATGGAGCGATACGTAAGGATTGCCGACAGTAACCGTGTACTTCGAAGGCCCTAGATTCGGATTCGTCGCCACCTGCGCCGGCGAGCTCGTTTCAAGAGCCCTTTCAGTCGCCAGGTATTGCTCAATGGAACTTTCTCCTGAAGCGCCAGGCGTTCCCAAAAATGAGTACACTCCATTGAAGTTCCGCGTCGCGACATTATTCACATAGTCCAATCTTGTTCGCACGCCCAGCTTAGCGGTATGCGCACCCCAAGTCAGCGACGTGTAGTTCTGAAGTTCAAAGTAATTGTTGAGATCGTAGTTATGCGGGAAACCCGGCGCACTATAACCCGAACCACCCGATACAAAAGACTGCGAGACGTTCAACTGCGGCGCATCGCTGACGCTGGTTTGGGCCTGGTAGGTACGGTCATAGATGAAATGCGTCTCGTTGATTGCCTTTGGGCTCAGTACAGCGGTTTCGACAATCTGCACTCCTTGCTCATTGGTTGATTGGCTGTAACCGCTGTTGGGGTACACGATGTTATTGACGGATAATTGCGGCACGTTGAATCCGCTCACGCCCGTCACCTTACGGTCGTTCTCGAGCCAGCTATAGCGAAAGCTCAATGTGTTATTCGCGTTGATTTGATAATCCAGCCGCGGGCTGAGGGTGGTGCGGGTTTGCGGAGTGGGGAAATAGGTCTGGTAAGACTCGGGCCCTAGGAACTGTGCCGTCGGAATGGTGGCGGTCACGATGCCATTATCGTCGATATTGCGTCGCTCCACATCCACGAAGAAGCTGGCCTTCTTGCCAATCGGGCCGCTGACGTTTCCTCCAAAGAGTTGCGTGCGGAACGGGGGATTCACCAGCAAATAGGGATTGCGCGAATCCCAAATATCGTCACTGATGTTGTAGTAACTCTGCCCATGGAATTTGTCCGTTCCAGGTTTGGTGAAAATTTGAATACGACCGTAGCCGAGTTTGTCGAACTCTGCCGAGAACGGATTTGAGTTAACGCGAATCTCGCGGATCGAACTCTTTGGCGGAAGCTGTCCGCCACTGAACCCATCGATGTAAATCTGGTTCCCTCCCGGACCGGCGCCCGGCCCCGCAAGCGCCTGTAAGTCGGCTTGCATATCGTCGGGATCGTCCGGCAACGCATCCAGGTCGTCCCCCTTCAATACCAGCGAGCTTGCATTGTTGGATGGATCTGTACTTACTGTGTTTGTCGTGGTGTCCGTCACAGTCACTTCCTGCCGCTGGGTTTGAACCGTCATTACAACATTGGCTGATGCTGCCTGGCCGGTGGTCACCGACACGGCGGTGAGGCCCTCCTGCCGCAGTCCATTGTAGGTAGCGGAAACGGTGTAAGTCCCCGGGGCAACGGCCCGAAACGTGTAGCTCCCATCACGTCCTGAGTTCACGGTCTGCACTGTGCCCTCCTGATCCGCCAAGGTCACCACCGCGCTGGGAATCACGCCACCGCTCGCGTCCTTCACGGTCCCACGCACTGTTCCACCTGTCCCGGGTTGGACTGTCCTTTGCGCCATTACGGGAACTCCGCCTTGCGGATTAGGCGTTTGTGGCGCCTGCACCGCGACTGTCGGAACCGTGCTTTGCGCCGCTTCCGCGCGATGGGCCGTCGTTAAAGCAGAAATAATTCCGAGGGCTGCGATCAGTACACGTATGGTCCTGTTCTTCATCTCACCTCTTAAGGCAATAACTTAAGTTAACGGACTAATGCTGGGGCCAATCATTGAGGAGACGTACCGCCGTCGAGGCCACCGCCCAAGCTGGTGCCCCAGTCTCCCAAGGACTGCATCTGACGCGGTGAAGCCGACCTGAAGATTGGCTCAACACCTGCGATCACACTAATTGCCCCCATTCGCGAGTTGTCGTTGGTTGCCGGAACGCCGGCGATCACCACCGCGTCACCAGGCTTCAAGTCTGTAGCACTGATCTTCGGCAGCCGGTCTAGCATTTGCGATAGATCGCCCCTGCCGGGTCCGCCGCCTGGCTCAAATGCACCACGTGCACCACCAGCCCCGTTGGGACCGCGCGCCCCTACGGTAGTTGAGAATGCACCCGCCGGCTTGCCGCTATCCGGCGCCGCAGAAGCAGGAGCGGTGCCCGGCGCGATACCGTCCGGACCAGCGCCCCCGGCCGGCTTAAAGTCCGGATTCAGGCGCCGGGCGAAACCGTACGCCAGGGGTGGCGGCAGCTTGCGTATCGCCGAGTTGTCAGTAAGTGCAACTATTACGGACTGCTTCCTCTGTAGATCCTGAGCGGTGATTTGCTTCCCATCGGGCGACACTGCGGTCACGGTACACAGCAGCATTCGCACGGGGCTTGAATAGACGCTGCGTGCCGTGAGGACAGATCCATCGCCGTTCATGTCGCCTAGAATCCGCACCTGATCTCCAGCCTGGATGTCTCCTAAGTTCGAACTAGCGGGAGTGGTGGGATTTGTCAGTGAATAGCGGGTGAATTGGGCCTTCGCGACGTCCACCATCACTGGTTTCGGTCCCGCAGGTCCGCGCACGGAGATGGCTAACTTGCCGGCTGCTGAATCCACCGAAATTACCAAACCCGGAGTGCTGTGCTGCCAAGCCGCCGCTTGCTCGTGATGAACGCTTTCCAGGTCACGCGCCGACATTAGAATTACGCTACGTGCTGCCAGCGCATCGGAATTGTCCTCCGTCCCGGAAGCAAATACCTGCACCCGATCTCCGATCTCTAAATCTTCGGCTGTGATCCGAGTGGCTTTCTTAAGATCCATGGTGCTTGGGTCGACTCTCCGCAGGCTTTTCGTGTTCTGAAGCTGAATCGCGAATACCTTGCCGGTTTTGTCTTCTGTCCCTGTACGCTGTGAGCATCCCGGTTGACTGTGGTAATCGCTCCTGTAATTCTCTGCAGTGGTGTCGATGAAGAGACAGCGGGCTCTTGCGCCAGCATCGTCCACCCGATTAAAAAACCGAGCAAAATGGAATTCCGAATAGGGTTCAACATGGAGGTTAACAAATTGGGACTGCCACTGGCCTGCGTTGCAGCAAGCAGTTATATAGAGGCGAATTGGTCCGCACTGACGTTACGTTCCAAACTCAATCCGGGATGGTGGGTTAAACAACGGAGATTCCCGAAACAGAACGAGGGCGCTGTCCATGCTTCGGACGCGCCCTCGGTAATAAGGTAGAGGAGAAAAGTTAAGCGGCGTTAACCAGCATGTCTTCAAACATCTCGTTGCCATCATCGTGATTGCGATCAGCTTGCTCCTGGCACTGAATGCAGTAAGGCGCCCAAGGCACAGCGGCGATACGCTTCGGGCTGATCTCCTCCTCACAGTGGAGGCAAACGCCAAACGAACCATCTTCAATACGACGAAGAGCCGAGCGGACATTCCGGAGCAGATTCGATTCGCGATCTAAGTTACGGATCGCTAACTCTCGCTCAGCCGCGTGCTGTACTTCATCTAACGCATCGGCACTCTTCTCGATGGTGATCGCATCGCGGTTTCGCACAACTTGCTCTAACTCGTCCTGCTTGATCTCCAGGATCTTCTTGAATTTATTGATTTCGGTCTTCGTCATGTCTTTTCTCCTTCAATAGGACTAGCGTCCTCACTCTAAAAACACTCAAAGCTGCTAAGCCCTCCGTTTAGACGTTGGACTATTTAAAAAGGGTTCAACAACGGTAGCGTAGATTCCGAGCCCAGAATAATTCCTGGCACCTAGTACGTTGGTTGAGAACCTGAACGGTTGAGACAGCGTGCCGGCAATGCCTATAAGCAATGAAGCCTAACTCTGTGGCTTCCGTGCCGCACGCTTCAGTTCCGAGAAGTCGGCGCTTTTCGGTTCTCAGAATCATACCACAGGCCCTGAGCAATTCGAGAGCCACTTTTTATAGCCCCATCAACCGCCTTACCTCGTGGCTGAAGTCGGTAGGTTCGGTCCGATCCCTCCTTCGCGCTAACCGTTATTCACCTATCGGCTGTTGCCGCCAAAACCTTATAGCACAACGTGTTTAAACACATGAAGAAACGTTCAGTCCGGCACCGCGTTTGTAGCGCCGCCTTCAAGCCGTTCTGAAGAGCTCCTTCGTGCCCGTGTATTTCCGAGCCTTCCGAGCGCGCCGGCGAACTCGTCGAGCACCTTTCTGATGACTGTAGGTCAGCGGAGGAGGAACTTTATCTCATGTCGTATGGAAAGAAAGTCCGCAGGCAGGTAAAGTCGATTCTGGTTAGCCTACGGGTAGCTTCCATTCATCGCCCTTCAGTACTCACCGACAAGTACTAGGCCAGCTGCTTACGCAAGAGCTTCCGCAACCTCGACTAGGCAGCTGTAAAATGTCGGTCCACCCCCGATGTCCGTCAACCGCTCGGAAGTGAGTTGATTTAAACCCAAGTTTGCCGGCGAATTTTTACTCCAGCGCAAACTGCGCGCGCGAATCACACCGGGTGCAACATCAACACACACGCTGGCTTTGAAAAAACAAAAACCACGATCATTGTAAACTCGCACACTCATGCCATCAACTATTCCGCGCGGTGCCGCGTCGTTTGGATGGATCACCAAGACTGATGTTTGAGCGTCCACGTTTGCTCGATTGCCGAAAGTCGAATTCACGCTGTCGTCGTTTTTCCCTGACACCAGTTCCAGCGGATACTTCGCTTTCAGCTCCTCATCACCGAACCGCGATTCCGCAGGCGCCGTATAGGCGAGCGTATCCGCTCCGAACTCAAAACGGCCTGAAGCAGTTCGGAACCCACCCTGCGCAAATGGTAAAAACGGCTGACCCTCAGGCGAAACGTGCAGTCGAACGGAACGCTCCCGATCGAGTTGATCAAGGGAAATCCCTTTAAGATATGGCGAGCTTGTTTCGAGCAGCCCCCGGATCATGTCGTCTTCTGTCTCGTGGAAACAGGCGTCGCCAAACCCCATGCGCTGTGCCAGCAGGCGAAAGGTCTCAACATTTGACTTCGTTTCACCGGGCGCCTCGAGTGCAGGCCGCGCGAGTTGCAGATAGTAGTGCCCGTAAGCAAGGTAAAGATCCGTGTGCTCCAGAAATGTCGTAGCGGGAAGCAGGATGTCCGCATAATCCGCGGTGTCTGTCTGAAACTGCTCCAGGACAACGGTGAAAAGGTCTTTTCTACGTAATCCTCCAAGACCTTGCTCTGGTGGGGCGCCACCGCCGCGGGATTCGAATTGTAAATCACCATCGCCTTCACCGGCGGATCCTTCAGCTCCGTAAGAGCGTGCCCCAGTTGCGACATGTTCACCAGCCGCGCCTCACGCCTCAGCGGCGAATGAAACTGCAGGTCCACTCGCTCGAGCGACGCCCTGTTGAACTCGAATGCGCCGGAGGTCGTAAGCTGAAGTCCGCCGCCGAGCTCGCGCCAAGAACCAGTTAAAGCAGGCAATGCCGCAATTGCTCGAACGGCACTTCCGCCGCGCTCACTACGCTGA
>CAXUCT010000170.1:6701-8888 GCA_964249415.1 uncultured Bryobacteraceae bacterium
ATTTACGCGGATCGCGGCCGGCCGGACCGTGGCATATTCACGCGCGAGCGTCTCGACGTCCTCGGCAGGAATTCCCGTGAGAGCAGCTACGCGTGGTGGCGGGTAGGACTCCACCAGCGCCGCCAACTCCGCGACACCTGCGGTGTAGCTCTGAACATAGTCGCGGTCATGCCAGCCCTCACGCACGATCACGTGCATCAGTCCCAACGCGAGCGCCAGATCGGACCCCGGATGGATTGCGAAGTGCCGGTCCGCCGCCTTCCCTGTCCGGTTCTTCACGGGATCGATTACATAGAATTTGGCGCCGTTCCGCCGTGCCTCCACTATCCACGGCCAAAGGTGCACATTCGTGCCGAGTACGTTTGCCCCCCACGCGATGATCAGCTTGGAATGCCCAAACTGCTCCGGCTCAGTACCGATGCGGATACCTTGCGATTGCCGTAGCGCTTCGCCGCCCGCCGCGGAGCAGATAGTACGATCCAGCCTGCTGGCACCAAGCCGGTGGAAGAACCTCCGGTCCATCCCAGCCCCGTTGAGCAGCCCCATCGTGCCGGCATAACTATAAGGAAGAATGGACTCCGGCCCGTGCCCTTGCGCTGCGGCCCGCAGGCGATCCACGATTTCCTCGAGCGCTTCTTCCCAAGTCACCCGCTCGAAACGCCCCTCGCCCTTCGCTCCGGTGCGTCGCAAGGGATGCAACAGGCGGTGTGGATGATATTCACTCTCTAGATATCTTGCGACCTTCCCGCATAGGAATCCGCGCGTAATCGGGTGTGCCGGATTACCGCGCAGCTTCGTCGCTCGGCCAGCTTCGTCAATTTCGAGCACAAGCGAGCAAGTGTCCGGACAATCCAGAGCGCAGACGGAGGTTCGCGTTTCAGCCACGATCCTCCTATTCTCACTAATGACTCTATTTAATGGACGCGAACCCGGTGCTTCTCTTTGAGCACCAGCTCATCAAAAATGGCCAGCACCCTTTTGCGATAACTATACATACGCCACAAGGAATCGCGGAAACTGTCCTCATAGCGCTGGGGTTGCAACCATTTATTTAGCAGCGGACGAGGGACATCGATGTCGCGGCGCAGATCGTCGGCCGAATGGCCACGCAGAAAGAGGCCATAGAAGATAGCCGCCTCTCGTTGCGGAGCGAGCGGATCGATGTCGTCGCGACCCAGCATAAGCGCGTTGTAATTACTTAATTCCGTATCGTACTACCAATTGGGGATCTTTAAAAACGGCTATAAACGTCCCTCAAATCATCAGTCTAGCAACGCTGTCAAGTGTCTCAAGCCAGACTCAAAAAAGCATTGCTCAAGCGCCGAATAACGCGGATGGGGTGGAGACTCTGTAGTTCACCGGGCAGCCCGGCCACCTTTCAATACGGTCCGAGGTCAGCAGGAAAAAGAGTCTCGCCCGTCAATACGTCGAGAAAGGTAACCCTCCAGCTACCCTCCCCCAGATCAATCCGTGCAATTGTAACTGGCAAGCGGAATCGGCGTGGACCCGCGCTCCCTGGATTTACATACAGTACGCCTGCACTCACTCTTTGGCCTGGCTTGTGAGAGTGCCCCGAGACTACGGCGCGAAAACCGGCCGCACTCGGGCTCAGATCGAGTTCACTTACGTCATGCAAGACATAGACAAGCCCGGCGGTCGTCTCAGCAATAGCAGTAGCCGGAAGGTAAGACGCCCATGGAGCTATATCCACATTACCCCGCACTGCCACGAGCGGGGCAACCTTGGACAGCCGCTCCAGAATCGTCTGCTGGCCGATGTCTCCTGCATGGATGATCAGATCCGACCCGCCGAGCAGGTCAACAGCCTGCTCGCGGAGCAGCCCGTGTGTGTCCGATATCAATCCAACGTTCGCCACAAACGAAAGGCAGCCTTGCTCCCAGCTGTTTACCCGGCCGCTATGCCCGCCGCCCGTTGCTGTCCCGCCAGACTCCCGAACCGAGCCGCCCAGGGCATAGGCTGCGTGACACGTAGAATTTGCTCCACGTCCTCCGGTGATAGCACGTCAGAAAAGAACAGTCCTTGGCCCATCGCCGCGCCCGATCTTTTCAGATAGGCGAACTGGTCCGCTTTCTCCACGCCCTCCGCCGTTACGTCCAGCTTCAGCTCCGTTGCCAGCGCCATAATGGCGTCGAAGATTTGTGACTTGCCGTCGCTGATGCGGCTCAC
>CAXUCT010000171.1:0-8787 GCA_964249415.1 uncultured Bryobacteraceae bacterium
CCACCCGGCATTCCTTCACATCTAAGAGCATTTCACACCGCAGCGCCCCTGGGCAGACGGGCACGCGAGACAATGAGATATGCAAAAGAGCGTGATCTCGACCGTGAAGGACGCGAAAACACAAGTTCCAGGAGAATGGCTGAACCTAGAGGATCTGGCGCGTGTGGAGGTCACATCGGAGGATGCCGATTTTCCGGTTGAGTCTGCGTTTGAGGGGGGAACAGGATCAGGCTGGCGCGCAGCGGGCGCTGGACGCCAGATCATACGGTTGATTTTCAACGAGCCAACACCCATTCACCGCATTCACTTAGAATTTTCTGAGACGGAGGTTACACGACTACAGGAGTTCACGCTTCGGTGGGCAGTAACAGAGGACGGCACTTTTAAATAGATCGTACGGCAGCAGTGGAACTTCAGCCCGCAAGGATCCAGCAGCGAGATTGAAGATTATGAAGTAGATCTGGCCGGGGTGGCAGTCCTAGAGCTAACATTGAATCCAGATCTAAGTGCGGAGCAGCGGCTGCAAGTCTAACGAAGTGGCAAATAGCCTAGGCGAAATGAGAGACCTTCACCAGGCGTAAATTGCAACTATCGCCGCCTCGAGTAGCGCCGCCGGGGGCGCTTGCACACAGTTAAGCGGGCTCGTGGTTTACTTTGAGACCTGACAGCCGACGCAAAAGCTGTATTTGGCTTCGTCGAAGACGTAGCTTGCGAGTCCTTTTGTCTGCTCTTGCCCGATCTCCGTTGCGTGATGACATGATGAAACTCCGGTTTGGTTGTAGGCCCACGGTGCACTTCGGCGTGGGTGAAGAGTGGAGGGGAATTCGTACGCCGAATTTAAGCCGGCGCCGGACGGTCCCGGCAGGATCGCCTCGACCTTTCTAAGTATACGAAAAGAGCGGCAGCAGACGCCGGGCATTAGACTCAGAGGCGGATGGACAGAACGGCTACTTTCCCGTATACTTAGGGGGTCTGAGCACTTCCGCCCACTCTTCAGACCTTCTGAACTAAGTCGGACTGTCTGAACAACTTCTTCTTAGAAGGCCGTCAACTGAGACGTCCACCGGTTCGCGAGGAGGGATCAAGTGTCGGATACCAATACTTTCTGGAGCTGGAGCGGCAGTTATGTGGGGTATCGCCTCACTGACTGCTTGTTCTCTGACGACGGGCATCAGATCGGCTATTTCGCCGAGGGCGACGAAGTATACGGCTGTTATGGCGAGTATATTGGCGAGGTACGGAGCGGTAATCGTCTCATCACCAATCTTAAGAAGAAGAAGTGGACACGAGGGAGTTTCGAGCCGCGCGTCCTGAAGAGTGCTCCGGGACACACGAATCTGGCGCCCAGAGACATGCTTCCAGGCTTCGAAGACTTTCCCAGTGCGCAGGCGAGCGATAGCGAAAGACGGATGACGTCCAAGGAGACTCATGCTCACTAAGTTCTATGTGGTCGAGAAAGACGGCATCCCGCTCGTCTGGCAATCCGAGCCGGCACGCATGGTAGGGCATCTGAAGCGCAAAGCAGGGTACGCGGTGATTGACACGCCGAGCGATACGCGTCGCGAAGCTTTGGTGAAGCTTCGGCAACGATTTCCAGGATCTCGTCCGTTGAAGAGTGCCGGTTAGCTAGTTCCGTCGCCAAATTCAAAAAACCGCTTACTGACGTGCGCGGCTCAGTTCGAGGTCCGACGTTGTCAGCGAACTGCCAAGTCATGAGCGTCGTGGAGATGTTGGCAACCGCCATTTTGCGCGATGGAAGTAGTTAAAGGCCATGGCGTCCCTCGGAAATCTAACAGCTATCAATTTCCCTGAATACATCGCCATTTGCGCGCGTCTTATGTTTGGAAACTAACATATGGCGACATCTAAGAAGCAGTTTGCGGTGGTAACAGGTGCCTCGAGCGGCATCGGGTATGAGTTAGCTAAGCAATTCGCCCAGAATGGCTTTGATCTATTGATCGTCGCTGACGGCGGTGGAATTAACGCGGCTGCTCGTGATATGGAGAGTCTGGGCGCCCAGGTAGAAGCGGTGCAAACGGATCTCGCGACGCATGAAGGCATGCACAAGCTTCAGTCCGCAATTCAGTCGAGCGGCCGTCCGGTTGATGCAATTGCGCTGAATGCAGGCGTGGGAGTAAGCGGACGGTTTGTCGAGACGGATTTAGGTAAAGAGCTGAACATGGTGGACCTGAACGTCACATCCACGCTTCACTTGGCTAAATTTATCGTCAAGCAGATGGTGGCTCGTGGGAGTGGGCGCATTCTGTTCACTGCTTCTATCGCGGGCACGATGCCGACGCCGTATGAAGCGGTTTATGGGGCGACTAAAGCTTTTGTCCGTTCCCTTTCGCAGAGCCTGCGCGAGGAGTTAAAGGATACGGGCGTCTCCGTGACAGCGTTGATGCCGGGAGCGACGGAAACCAACTTCTTCCACCGAGCGGGCGCGGACGATACCAAGTTGGGCGCGAGCGAAAAAGACGATGCAGCGGAAGTTGCAAAAGAGGGCTTCGAAGCGCTGATGGCCGGCAAAGATCATGTAGTAGCCGGTTCATTCAAAAACAAGCTGCAGGCCGCGGCCGGGTATGCACTGCCGGATCCGCTGGTTGCGTCCATGCATGCCGGGATGTCGGAACCGGGCTCCGCAAACAAGAAATAATCTTCACCTTGAAAAAAGCGCGGGCCATAATTCTCCGGTCCTTGCTTCAGCCAGGTGCCTGTAAAGTTTGTGTTTTGTGCTCTTGCTTTTCATTCTGCTGCCCATTGTTCCAAGCTAAAGGCACCGGATCTTGACCGAAGACGGCGTCCAACAGCCAATCACTTACAATTCGGGCCTTTTGGCTGAGGCCCGGCATTTTGGCCAGGTACACAGCGCGCCACATCGCCCAGGCAACTATTCCTGAGAAGTTGAGGCCTAAGACTCGCGCGACTCCAGAGTGCTTTCCTACCAGAGCCAGTTCGCCGAGGGGTTTGTAAGCGAAAGTTTCCAGCGCCATTCCACGAAGCTGGGCGACTATATTGCGGGCCACCAGCTTTCCTTCGCGAGTGGCGTTTTGCGCGGTGGGCGCGTACGTGCCCTTTCCATCCGCAAGAGGAATCTCGGCGCAGTCGCCCAAAGCCCAAACGTCTTCATGGTTCAGTAGTTGGCAGTAACCATTTACCTTGATTGCGCCGTGCTTGCTCTTTTCCGTGGGTAGATGTTCCACCAGCGGGTTGGGCTGAACACCGGCTGCCCAAATCAGAGTACGAGCCGGAATGCGTTCCTTGCCGCCGACCTCCACATAAGCTTCGGTTGCGAGCGAGACGGCGGTGTTCACCCTGATCTCTACGCCACGATCCCGGAGCTTGCCTTCCGCGTAAGAGGCCAGATCGGAAGTAAGTTCCGGCAGTAAGCGGCTTTCAGGAACGATCAGGACCGTGCGCAGATCAGCTTTCTCCACCTTGGGATATTGGCTGACGGTGTCGCGGACGAGATCGTTGAGTGCAGCCATCGTTTCCACACCGGTGTAGCCGCCGCCGGCGACGACGAAGGTCAGCAGTTCTTTGCGCTTAGCCGGGTCGTTTTCAAGTGCGGCTTGCTCCAGACAGGCCAGCACTCGATTGCAGACAGCAACTGCATCCGACAGCGTTTTCATCTGGAGGGCAGACTCGCTTACGCCGGAGATATTGTGGAAGTTTGTCACGGACCCAAGCGCAATTACCAGATGGCCGGCTTTCAACGCCTGCTCCGCTGAGTTAGGTCCGTTTGCGCCAGCGTCTAGCGTGACAGTTTTGCTTGCGAGGTCGATGGCTTTGACGCGTGCCTCTACGAACCGGACGCGGCTGGATATACGTCGCGCCGGACTGACTGCATGACGAGGATCAAGCTCCCCACCGGCAACCTCAGTGAGCATGGGCGTAAACAGCAAGTAATTATCTTCATTGACCAGAATGATCTCGCCATTTCCCTCGTCGGGAAGCAAGCGAGCGAGTTCGGCTGCGACAGCCATGCCACCGAAGCCAGCTCCCACCACTACGAGGCGCTTACCGTCGGCACATCCCTTGCTCCGATGAATCTCAGTCCGCTCTTTCACTGCTTGCCAGCCGAGATATCCGAGAGCGAGACCGCCCCCGGCATAGGCAATACTGCGCCAAGTGGCTCGCATTAGTAACTACCCGACTGCTGCAACATGCCGCCGTCGATGAAGTAGGTTACCCCTGTGATGTAGGCCGCTTCCTCCGACGCCAGGAACACAGCAAGCCCAGCGATCTCTTCCGGCTTGCCCCATCTATTCAAGGGGATTTCACTCATCAGGGCTTTTTCCATCTCGGGATTAGCTTCAATGTCAGCGTCAATGGGCGTATACACGGCTCCTGGGCCGATGTTATTTACCGTGATATTGTCTTTCGCCAACTCTACGGCAATTGTCCTCATCAGCATTCGCAGTCCACCCTTCGTAGCGCAATACGCTGAGTTGGTGGGCATGGGGAGATCTTCGTGAACGGAAGAGATGTTGATGATGCGTCCGCCGCCGCCTTGTTTAATCATTTGACGCGCTGCGGCTTGCCCAACCAGGAACGGGCCGATTAAGTTGACGTTGAGGATCTTTTGAAACTCATCGAGTGGATAGTCGATGAACGCAAACTTTTTTTCAATACCTGCGTTGTTGACGACAATGTCGAGCTTTCCGAACTCCTTGACGGCGCTGTCTACCAATTTCTGGACTTGGCCGGGCTTCGAGACGTCCGCCTCCACAGCGACTGTTTTACCACCGAAGCTTTTAATACTCTGCATAGTTCCGTTAGGAGCGTCTGGGTGTCCAACGAAGTCGACGACAACAGCGGCTCCTTCCCTTGCAAGACGAATGGCGATGGCTTGCCCAATACCGGTGGCGGCTCCGGTAACGATAGCTACTTTGTTTTGTAAACGCATGCAAGTAGTTTGAGCCCCGGGCGCGGTGTTGGACGGGGCTCAATGAACCTATGGATTTAGCTGTTAAGCAGCGTGCGGCTTCAACACAACTTTGATGCAGCCATCTTCTTTATCGCGGAAGGTTTTGTACATTGCCGGAGCGTCATCCAGCCCGACCCGGTGAGTGATTACATGAGAGGGATCGATCTCTCCGGCCTGAATCTTCGCGAGTAGCGGTTGAAGATAGCGATGGACATGTGTCTGGCCGGTCTTGACCGTGAGGCCCTTGTTCATCAAGGCACCGAACGGCACTTTATCGATGAAGCCGATATAAACACCGGGCACCGACAAAGTTCCGCCTTTGCGGCAGCAGATGATGGCTTCGCGCAAGACGTGGGCACGGTCGGTGCCGAGCATCACGGCCTCCTTGGCGCGATCGAGCACGGCATCGAAAGTGCCGGTGGCATGAGCTTCCGTTCCGACAGCATCGATACAACTATCAGGACCCTGGCCGTTGGTCATTTCCATGAGGCGTTCCTGAACATGTTCTTTGGAATTGTCGATGATTTCGGCCTTGCCCCAATTCCGCGCCATTTCCAGACGCTCGGGGACGCCGTCGATGGCGATGACGCGGCCGGCTCCAAACATCCAGGCGCTCTTGATGGCGAACTGACCGACAGGTCCGGCTCCCCATACAGCCACAATGTCACCCTTTTGTATCTGGGCGTTTTCGGCGGCCATATAGCCGGTCGGGAAGATGTCGGAAAGGAAGAGCACCTGGTCATCCGACAGGCCTTCGGGCACTTTAATGGGACCGAAGTCGCCATAGGGCACGCGCAGGTACTCCGCTTGCCCGCCAGGAATGCCACCCAGCATGTGGGAGTATCCGAACAAGGCGGATGGGGATTGCCCCATAGCTTTCTTGGCTATTTCCGCGTTTGGGTTAGATCGGTCGCAAAGTGACGTGAGGGTCATCTTGCAAAAGCGGCAGACGCCGCAGGCAATGGTGAAGGGAACAACCACACGGTCGCCCTTCTTTAGCTTCTTTACATCACTTCCGACCTCGACCACTTCCCCCATAGGCTCATGACCGAGAACGTCTCCCGCCTCCATGGTTGGCATCATGCCGTCATAAAGGTGAAGATCCGATCCGCAAATGGCGGTCGATGTAATCTTTAGAATGACATCACTGGCAGCCTGAATTTTGGGATCTGGAACTGTTTCCACACGCACATCGTGCTTTCCATGCCAGGTAAGTGCTCTCATAATTGTAACGATCCTTTATCTCTACACCGGTAGATACCGGAAACGGCAAAGTTGGTTCGCCGGTGTCTTTGCGAGTTGGCAAACGATATGAATTTGAGTGACTGTCTAATCCAGCGGGTTAACCCACTTCAACCCTGGGAAGCGGCTGAAGTCGCGGTCGGTAGAAGCTAAGGTGGCGCCATTCTCGATGGCAAGGGCCGCAAGAACGGCGTCGCTGACCATAGGCCCGGATGCTTGGCCTTCAAAGACCATTTTTTCGAGAAGGTCGAGGTGACGAGGTCCTGCTTGTACAAGAATTACATTTGGCTGCGCGAGCAAATTTCTGACATTTCGAAATGCCAATTGCGCGTCACCACCCACGCTTTGATTGCTGCTAACTCGCAGAACAGACCAGATTGTCACCCATGGCAAGCCGATAGTATCGCTGCCATGGAACAAATTGTCTAGCCATAGAAAGCTAGCCCGGTGCTGCGGAGCACGGGGATTAAAGGCGTAAAGTAACACGTTTACATCAAGAATTGTCAACGATGATCGGGGCCTTCGAGGAACTCTAGCAACTCTTCTGTCTTGTCGTAGTTCAATCCTGGAATGAATTTGAGATTCATGGGCACAATGCGGAATTCGCGCCGCTTGGCTTCGGGCTGCAGGAACGCTTTTCGAAGAGATTCATTTAGCACTTGGCGCACAGGAATTCCGCGAACTCGGCTTTCCTGCTTGAGCTTTTCTAAAACGTCTTCATCCAGTGTGACAGTAGTTCTGATGCCCATGATGCATTCATCTTAGCATCACCAGCATCACGTGTTTTTCGCTAGAATGTATATGTCCCCTGCAAATGACTTCAGAAGCGTCCACGCCGCTGATGCGGCAGTACCAAGCTGTCAAAAGCCAGGTTCCGGGAACGCTGCTGCTATTCCGGCTGGGTGACTTTTATGAGTTGTTCTACGAAGATGCGGTGACGGCTGCGCGGGAACTCGAGATCACGCTAACGGCCCGCAGCAAAGAACGCGGCGAGCCGGTGCCGATGTGCGGAGTGCCGTATCACGCCGCAGAGGGGTACATTGCGCGGTTAATTCAGCGTGGCTACCGGGTGGCCCTGTGCGAGCAGATGGAAGAGGCCGGGCCTGGCAAAAAGCTGGTGCGGCGCGAGATTACGCGCATCCTAACTCTGGGCACGACGACAGAGACTTCGCTGCTGCGGTCTCACGAGAATAATTATTTGGCGGCGGTGTTTGAAAAGGCGGGCGGCTGCGGCTTAGCTTACGTGGACGTTTCGACAGGTGAGTTTCGGACCACGGAACTTGGCGGGGAAGAATTGATCCCGGTGCTTGAAGCCTTAAACGTGCGGGAGGTTGTGCATCCGGAGGGGCGCGCGGTGGGAGCGGCTTGTCTAGAAACGCCGTTGGACGGTTGGGTATTTGGCGGGGACTACGCAGGGCGGCAGATTCTCGAAACTTTCCAGCTGCACTCGTTGGATGGGTGCGGATTGGGGGACAAGCCGTTGGCTGTAGCGGCAGCGGGCGCAGTGCTGCATTACTTGCGGGAGACGCAGAGATCTGCGCTCGATCATCTAAATAGACCGGTTTTTTATCAGCGCCACGATCAGATGGTGCTGGATGCGGCGACGGTTCGCAATTTGGAACTGGTGGAGCCGCTGTTTGCGGGGGAGAAGCGCGAAGCGACGCTGATCCATGTTTTGGACAAGACGTCGACCGGCATGGGCGGACGGCTATTGCGGCGCAGATTGCTGAATCCCTCGTGCGAACGGGCGGAGATTGAAGGGCGACTGGATGACGTTGCGGAATTGGCAAGCAAGGTAATTGTTCGCGGCGATCTGCGGAAGGCGCTCGGGGGCGTGCAGGATCTGGAACGGCTGCTGGCGAAGGTGACGCTAGGAACCGCGACGCCTCGCGAGATGCTAGCGCTGGGCCGGTCGCTGGCTCAGATTCCTGTGATCGCGAGAGCAATGGCGCCTTTGGAGACGCCGGGTCTGCGGCGTGAGATCGACCCGGTGACGGAGCTTTGCGAGAGGCTGCTGGGGGCGATTGCGGATGAGCCGCCGGTGAGTCTAAACGATGGCGGCACGATTCGCGATGGCTTTCATGGGGAATTAGATGAGTTGCGCGACATCAGCAAAAATAGCCGCCAGTATATCGCGGCGATTGAGACGCGCGAGCGTAGCCGCACGGGGATTCAATCTCTCAAGGTTCGGTTCAACAATGTTTTCGGGTACTACATTGAGATCTCAAGAGCCAATCTGCAACTGGCGCCTACCGATTATGAGCGGAAGCAGACGCTGGCAAACGCGGAGCGCTTTACGACGCCGGAGCTGAAGGAACTGGAAGGAAAGGTTTTGGCGGCGGAGGAAAAGATTCTGACGCTGGAGCGCGAGATCTTTGCCGAGCTTCGTTCCTTCGCCGCTTCGCATGCGGAACGGATCAAGGCAGCGGCGGCCGTGATCGCTGAACTGGACGTGGCGAGCGCGTTAGCACAAGTGGCGGTTGACAACCGGTATCGCCGGCCGCGGCTTTCCGAATCGGGTGAGATGCGAGTGGATGCAGGGCGCCACCCGGTGATTGAAAAGTTGAGCGAGCGCGACTCAGTTCGGTTTGTGCCGAACGATTTATATCTGAACT
>CAXUCT010000172.1:0-8780 GCA_964249415.1 uncultured Bryobacteraceae bacterium
TCCCAAGGAAGTGGATGATCAGATCCATCAAGCTCTCGAAAAGCTGGAAGGGCAGATGGGCAAAAAACTGGGCGGCGTGGATGACCCACTGCTGTTAAGCGTGCGCTCCGGCGCGAAGTTCTCCATGCCCGGCATGATGAACACCATTTTGAACCTCGGCCTGAACGACGAAACGACCGAAGGCCTGGCGAAGAAGACCGGCAATCCCCGTTTCGCTTACGACTGTTATCGGCGCTTCATCCAAATGTTCGGCGAAGTGGCGCTGCACGTCGATATGGCGAAGTTCGATCATATTTTCGACGCTCGCAAAGCGAAGATCAAGGCCAAGCTCGATACCGATCTCACCGCCCAAGACTTGCAGTTCATCATTGGCGAGTACAAGAAGCTCGTAAAAAAAGAGACCGGCCGCGACTTCCCGCAGGACGCGCTAGAACAGCTCATACTCTCGCGGGATGCCGTTTTCCACTCTTGGAACACACCCAAAGCCATCTACTACCGCCGCATGGAAAAGATTCCGGATTCCATCGGCACCGCGGCTAACGTGCAAGCCATGGTCTTCGGCAATATGGGAGACACGTCCGGTACCGGCGTCGGCTTTACACGGAACCCATCGACCGGTGAAAAGACCTTCTACGGCGAATTTCTTGTCAATGCGCAGGGCGAAGACGTGGTCGCCGGCATCCGCACGCCACAACCCATCGAAGAGCTTAAAGAAGTGATGCCCGAAGCTTACAAGCAACTTCGCGACATCACGTCGAATCTTGAAAAGCACTACCGCGACGTGCAGGATTTTGAGTTTACTATCGAAGAAGGCAAGCTGTACATGCTGCAAACGCGCAACGGCAAGCGAACGGGCCCTGCCGCGGTGCGCGTCGCGGTCGACATGGTGGAAGAGGGCGTCATTTCAAAGCGAGAAGCCGTTGCACGAGTCGCGCCGAACCAGCTGGATCAACTGCTGCATCCCGTGCTCGATCCGGCCATGCGCAAAGGACTGCAGAAGATTGCGACAGGATTGCCCGCTTCGCCCGGAGCCGCCGTCGGCCGGGCCGCATTCTCTTCCGAAGACGCCGTCGAACTCTCGGCCAAGGGTCCCGTCATCCTGGTCCGCAAAGAAACGACGCCGGACGACATTCACGGTATGGACGTTTCAAAAGGAATTCTGACTGCTGTCGGTGGTCTCACCAGCCACGCTGCAGTAGTGGCTCGCGGCATGGGCCGGCCTTGCGTCGTAGGCGCCGCTTCTGTGGCTGTCGATGAGCCAATGAAGCAGGCCATCATCTCCACAGAAGGCAAAAAGCTTGTATTGAAGGAAGGCGATTGGATCTCGCTTGACGGCACTCTCGGCGAAGTTTATCTTGGCCAGTGCAAGACCAGCGAGCCCGATCCCAAATCGCACTATTTCGCGACTTTCATGGAGTGGGCGGACGAGTTCCGGGGTAAATTTGGTGTTCGCGCCAATGCCGACATCCCGCGCGATGCCAAGGCAGCACGCCTCTTCGGAGCCGAAGGCATTGGGCTCTGCCGCACGGAGCACATGTTCTTCGCCGAGGACCGCATCCCACATATGCAGGCGATGATTCTGGCTCGAGATGAGAAGACTCGCAAGAATGCGCTGAAGAAACTCCTGCCGATGCAGCGCAAAGATTTCGCCGGTCTGTTCCAAGCCATGGATGGTTTCCCGGTCGTCATTCGCACGCTGGATCCTCCGCTGCATGAGTTCCTGCCGAAGCGCGAGAACCTGATGGTGGATATCGCGAAGCTGCCGCACGCCTCTACGAAAGAAAAGAAAGATTTGGCGGCCACCTACAAGGTCCCGCCCGGCGAGTTGAAAAAGCATTTACCCGAACTGCTGGAGCGTGTGGAAGAGCTGCACGAATTTAATCCCATGCTTGGGCATCGCGGCTGCCGTCTCGGCATTACGTATCCCGAGATCACCGAAATGCAGGTGCGTGCTATTTTCGAGGCTGCCGTGCTGGTGGCCAAGAAGGGCATCAAGGTCATTCCGGAAGTGATGATCCCGCTGATCGGCAACGTCAAGGAACTCGAAAACCAGAAGGCGATTACTGTCAAGGTGGCCGATGAAGTTTTGGGTGCTGCCGGCATGAAGGATCTCGAGTACATGGTCGGGACCATGATCGAAATTCCGCGCGCGGCCCTGACCGCCGATGAAGTGGCGAAAGAGGCTGAATTTTTTAGCTTCGGCACCAATGATCTTACTCAGACCACCATGGGCCTCTCGCGCGATGACTATACGAAGTTCTCGAAGCACTACGAAGATCTGAAGATCTTCAAGGCAGATCCTTTCGCCGTTCTAGATCAGGATGGCGTCGGTAAGGTGATCGAAATGGCGGTAAAGCTGGGCCGCAAGACTCGTCCGGATCTTGAAGTAGGCATCTGCGGCGAGCACGGCGGCGACCCGAGTTCCGTCGAGTTCTGTTATCGCATCGGCATGAACTATGTATCCTGCTCACCCTATCGCGTACCCATCGCCCGTCTCGCCGCCGCCCAAGCCGCACTTGCCGGTGAAGGTAGAGTCGAGGCCCAGCGCACTGCATAACGCGAAGCATCATGGGCGCGTCTCAGCCGGCTAAATCGTTCGACGCCACTCATAAGCTGTTGCGGGCAGCAATGCTGCAAAAGAAACCAATTGCAGCCATCTATGCCGGTCGCAAAAGGCTGCTCTGTCCTTATGTGTTAGGCCGCAATAAGGTCGACCATCTGCACGTCCTGTGTTATCAGTACGGTGGTAGCAGCGCAAGTGGGCTCAAACGGCAAGGCTCACCCGATAACTGGCGCTGCATCGCTGTAGACAAGCTCAGCAGCATAGAGATTGTTGACGGCCCTTGGCTCAGTGCAGAGAGACACTCCCGTGTCCAGACTTGTATCGAGCATGTAGAGCTGGACGCGGAGAAACCACCGTTTCTGGTTGAGTAATATGCCCGTTTCCGCAGTGGAGTCTCTCGGTATCATCGGCCTCCCTGCTCCGATCTCAGAACTTGCCTCACGCCGCTGGGACGCGCTGATCGTTGGCGGCGGACACAACGGCCTTACCTGCGCTGCCTATCTCGCGCGTGCCGGCAAGCACGTCCTAGTTCTGGAATCCCGGGAGCGCATCGGCGGCGCCTGCACCATTGAAGAGCCATGGCCGGGCGTACGGATGTCCCCGTGCGCGTATCTCGCCGGCCTGCTGCATCCTTTGGTTATTGAAGAGCTGAACCTTGCGGCGCTCGGGTACTCCTGGTCACCGGCCAGCAACGGTCTGTTTGTGCCATTCGAAGACGGTTCGGACATCCAGCTCTATGATGACGATGCGCAGTGCCAAGCCGAACTCGCGCGCTTTTCGCCGCGTGACGTCGAAGGCTGGCGCGCCATGGACGACGTGATTCGCCGCTTGCGCGACGCACTTCGACCCCCGGACGAGCACGATGTCTGGATTAGCGAGCCACCCACGCGAGAACAACTTGAAGATCGCCTCGCTGGCGACGCGGAAGCACGCGCGCTGCTGTTCGATTGGTCCATGGCCGAGTTCGTCGAACGATATCTCACGGAGGAGCGACTTCAAATCGCTTATCTGGGCCAAGGGGTCATCGGCACAAATGCCAGTCCGTTCGATCCCGGCACCGCCTCCATTCGCTTCCACCATTCTTCCGGCCGCCTCGGTGGCTTACCGGGGGCTTGGGGGTACGTCAAGGGCGGTATGGGCATGGTGTCGTTTTTTCTCGCCGACGCTGCGCAAAACGCGGGCGCGGTGATCGCATCAGGTGTCCACATTTCCCAGATTCTGCCAGGCGAGGGCGTGCTGCTTGAAGGTGGCGACCGCATTCTTGCTCCCGTCATCATCTCGAACGCCGATCCCCGCACAACGTTGCGAACTCTGGGCAACGCCGCCGATCCAGCCTGGCGCGCGCGAGTCGAATCCATTCCCATGGAGGGCTGTACTCTTAAGCTCAATGTTTGGCTGCGCGAGCTTCCCAACTTCCGCGCGCGCCCGGGCACCTGCCAGCCCCATCACTTTGGCCAAATCAACACACCACTGACTAAAGACGAGTGGAAAGCGAGCTATGCCGCAGCACGCAACGGGCAACTGCCTCCTCGCCTCTGGACAGAACTTTACTTTCAGAGCGTGCACGATCGCACCGTCGCGCCGGACGGCACCCACACCATGAGCGTCTTCTCGCAATACGTGCCATATCAGTTTGCGGAAGGCACATGGGACGGGCATCGCGAGGCGGCGAAGCAACTCGCCTTCGAAGCTCTGGCCCGCTTCTGCAGCAATATCCCCGATGCTGTGATCGACGCCGAAGCGCTTGGTCCTCCTGACATCGAGAAGCGCGTCGGTCTCGCCGGCGGCCACATCTTTCAAGGTGAATGCCTACCTCGCTACATGTGGAGCAACCGCCTGCCCTCGCGCACCGGCATGCCGGGAGTTTATCTTTGCGGCGCCTGCACGCACCCCGGCGGCAGCGTTATCGCAATGAATGGCCGCAATGCGGCCATGGCCGTCTTGGCGGACATGTAACTCGAAGCAGTTACAGCGAATACTTCCCGGCACTCAATACGTGCCTGGCAACCTCGCGGCCCCACGCAATGGTGTTGGCCGGTTCGCGCTTGGAGAGGCGCCTGAGAATCGCGGCTTGAGTTCGAAGCATATCGCCTTCGGCAACAGCGGCAATGATCCGTTTGGCGGAGGTCTCCACCTTCTCAGCCGCTTTGGCAGCATACAAACGTGTCATGGCGGCGGCGGTCCGGGCAGCCGAACTTACGCCGTTTGCCCGGAGTTTCTCGGCACGCAGCAAACAGGATTCTAGCGTGTATACTTCCGTGATGCAGTCGGCCAGTGCTCCCATAATTTCTTGCTGCTCCTGCAAATCCTGCATATGCCTCTGTGAAGCAGCACCTGCCGCAAACAGGCTCATTTTTTTCAGATTTGAAAGGATGCCCCGCTCGGCGGCGAGCGGCGTTTCGCTGTCAAATTTGTTGATCTGCGGTTCGGTAAACTCGTCGGTGACGCGCTGAATTGCAGGCAGCAAAGCAAGCTGCCCGGTCATAGCGCGCTTCATCAACCAGCCAGTGATAATCAGGCGATTAATTTCGTTCGTACCTTCGAAAATGCGGTTTATACGAGCATCCCGGTACGCCGGAGCGGCCGGATAATCTTCTACATAGCCGTAACCCGCAAAGATCTGTACGACGTGATCGACAACGGTGTCGAGCATCTCGGAGCCCCAGACTTTTAGAATGGAGCATTCGACGGCGTACTCTTCAATTCGCTTCTGAATTTGGCGGGAGGCGTCTTCCGCGTGATGGTCCACATCCGACAAAGCGGCGTCGATCATTCCAATCGTGCGATAGGTGAGTGACTCGCCGGCATAGATGCCCATCGCACATTCGGCCAGTTTCTCCTGGATGAGACCGAACTCGGCTATGGATTTGCCGAAAGCCTTGCGGTCCTTGGCGTACTGAATTCCGTGCTGAAGCGCCGTTCGCGCGCCTCCGACGCAAGCGGCTCCCAGCTTGAAACGTCCGATGTTCAGGATGTTGAACGCGATGTGGTGTCCCTTACCGGCTTCGCCCAGAAGATGGGAGACCGGCACTTTGCAGTCATTCAGGAGAAGCGGGCAGGTAGATGATCCCCGAATGCCAAGTTTGTGCTCCTCAGCCCCGGTTGAGAGACCCGGCGTGTTGCGCTCGATGAGAAAAGCGGAGAACTTCTCGCCATCGGTCTTCTCGTCATAGATCTTTGCGAAAACAGTAAAGAGATCGGCGAATCCGCAGTTGCTGATCCACATCTTCTCGCCATTCAGAATATAGTGGGTGCCGTCGCTCGATAGAACTGCGCGCGTGCGAACGTTCATGGCATCGGAACCGGACGAAGCTTCCGAAAGCGCGTAGGCGGCGATCCATTCTCCGGAAGCCAGCTTAGGCAAGTACTTTTGCTTCTGCTCCTCCGTGCCATACCAAACGATCGGCAGCGTGCCGATTCCGGAGTGCGCGCCGAAAGCTACGGAGAAACTCGCATTCTTGCTAAGCGATTCTGCAATCAGAGCGGACGTAACCTTATCCATCTCCAAGCCGCCGTACGCTTCTGGGACGTCGACCGCGAGCAACCCTAACTCGCCGGCTTTGCGCAGCAAACTTTTTGTGACCGAAAAGTTTTTGGCTTCGATCTCCGCGTTGGCAGGCAGCACCTCATTGGTTGAGAACTCGATCGCTGTCTTGGCTATGTGGATCTGTTCGTCCGAGAAATCTTCGGGCGTGAAAACATCTTCGGCGCGTAAATCCTCAATCAGAAAGCTGCCGCCTTTGGCTTTCACAATCGCAGCGGGAAACGTGGTTGCCGCCATGGCTGTTTTCTCCTAGTTGTTCAGATTTTCAAAAATTGCGGCAGCGCCCATTCCGCCGCCGACGCACATCGTCACCATGCCGTACCGCGCTCGCCGGCGGCGCATCTCATGCAATAGCGTTGCGGTCAGCTTCGCTCCCGTACACCCCAGCGGATGTCCCAACGCGATGGCGCCACCGTTTACATTCAGCTTCTCGCGATCGAGACCAAGTAGTTTGATAACTGCAAGCGATTGGGCGGCGAACGCCTCATTCAGTTCGATGAGATCGATCTGGCTCAGATCGAGCCCCGCCAGTTTCAATGCTTTGGGAATCGCATACACCGGTCCGACCCCCATCTCTTCCGGCAGGCAACCAGAGTAAGCAAACGAAACAAAGCGCGCCAGGGGCTTTACTCCGAGCGCCAAGGCGCGCTCTTCGGAGAGCACCACCGCGGCGGCCGCACCATCCGACGTCTGTGATGAATTTCCGGCCGTCACAGTGCCGTTGGCACGAAAGGCGGGTTTAAGCTTCGCCAGCGCTTCGAGCGATGTGTCGGAACGGGGTCCTTCATCCACCCGGAAGTTCGATGCCGTTGTCTGTGGCTGGGCCTTCTCGTCAGGAACTGTAATGGATACGGTAACGGGAACAATCTCCTCCTCGAAGCGGCCGTCTGCTTGCGCTCTCAGTGCACGTAAGTGACTAGCCAGCGCGAATTCGTCTGCCTCTCCGCGCGTGATGCCGTAGTGCCGGGCCACTCTTTCGGCCGTCAGTCCCATGGAGGTGTACGAGCCGGGATGGTTTTCTTCGAGCCACGGGTTAACCGAAACTTTATGGCCGCCCATGGGCACCATGGACATGGATTCCGTGCCGCCCGCTATCACGGCTTCGGCGCCGCCTCCCCGAATTCGCTCCGCCGCGAGCGCGATCGACTGTAATCCCGAGGCGCAGAAGCGATTGACCGTCATTGCTGCGGATTCAACCGGTAAACCCGCCCGTAAAGCGGCGATGCGCGCGACGTTCATCCCCTGCTCGGCTTCCGGCATGGCGCAGCCCAAAATGACGTCATCGATTTCTTTGGGATCGAGTTGCGGAACCCGGTCGAGCGCCCCTTGAATGGCGGCCGCCGCGAGATCGTCCGGCCGCGTCGTGCGCAACTTGCCCTTTGGAGCTTTTCCGGTGGCCGTCCGCACCGCACTTACAATGACAGCGTTTCTCATCTTCTAATTCCTTAACGGCTTACCAGTTTTCAGCGTGTAAGCGATCCTTTCGGCGGTTTTCTTTTCACCGCATAACGAAAGAAAAGCCTGTCGTTCCAAGTCGAGCAGGTATTGCTCCGTCACGCGCGTGCCGGCCGTAATCTTGCCGCCGCACAGAATGTACGCCAGCCAGTTCGCCACTTTCACATCGTGATCGCTGATGTACTCGCCTTCGCGCATCAGGCGCACACCCATTTTCAGAGACGCCAATGCGTTTTCACCCGGTGCCGGGATATCGGTTCGTGGAGCGGGCGCCCGATACCCTGCATCCACCATCTCGCGTGCACGAGCCTTAGCATCGCTCAAGAGCCTATCGCGATTCATGGTAATTCCATCGCCTGCTTCGAGGTAACCGAGCGCGCGGGCATCGGCGGCGGAAGTCGAGACCTTTGCCATCGCTATATTTTCAAAGTAGCGCCGCAGCCTGTCCAGCATCTCAACCGACTCCGTGCGTCCACTCTCTTCGATAGGCGCCGCCGAATCAACGATTCGGAGCAGCATCTCCTTGCAGCCGCCACCGCCCGGAATCAGACCGACTCCGGTCTCGACCAGACCCATATACAATTCGGCGTGCGCCTGCCGCGCTGCTCCGTGGAGCGCCACTTCGGCGCCTCCGCCTAAACAGAGGTTGAAAGGGGCTACGACTACCGGACGCGGGCAGAATTTGATTGCCTGGGTCATCTTCTGAAATGAGCGAATAACTGTCTCCAGTTCGTCCCATCCCTGCTCCTGTATGGCGAGCAGGAGTTGCATGAGGTTTGCGCCAGCGGAAAAATTGCCACCATCGTTGGCAATCACAAACCCTTCGAAGTTTGCGACAGCGTCACTGCCCGGATGAAGCGTCTGCGTCACAAGCGACAGGATATCGGTGCCGATTGCGTTCAGTTTGGTATGGAATTCAATAGCTGCAACCCCGTCACCCAGATCGATGAGCGACGCGCCTGCGTTCTTCTTGACCAGCGCGCCCGAGCTCTTCAGCAGGCGAACGGCTTGAAACCCGTCTGGTTCTTCGATCGGCTGATAGGTAAGGCTTTCCGTATCAAAATAGAGCCGGCTCGCAGCGTCGTTCCGATACCAACTTGCCTGCCCCGCTTGCAGAAGCTTAGCTGCTGTTTGTGCGAGGGGCATGCCGGCGGCAGTCATTTTATCCGCTGTGTCACGTAGCCCTGCGGCGTCCCACATCTCGAATGGGCCCATCTC
>CAXUCT010000173.1:0-8765 GCA_964249415.1 uncultured Bryobacteraceae bacterium
CAACCGTAGAGGGCAGAAGATAGCACTTTCGGTGACTCCTAATATGGACCCGAAAGACGGCATAGGAGTAGCGGGATGGCGGGGCGATGTACAGGTGGCGTTCGTTACGAAGGGCTGGCCTGCAGAAGCCGCCGGGATTAAACCAGGAGACTCGATCATTTCCGTCAACCGTCAGCCGGTGGAATCCAACTCCACAGTACGGGACGCGATTATCAAATCCTCCGGAAAGCCGGTGGAGTTTGAGGTGATGCGGAATGGCCAGCTTCGCAACTTCTCTATCACGCCGGTTCCGACCAAAATTCCTGAGTTGCCTTGGCGCGTGGGGTTCGAATTCCGTTCGCCGATGAAGATGGTGAAACTGCCATTCGGTCCGGCTTTTGTCGAGTCACTGCGGTTCAACCGGCAAAACGCCACGATGATCTTTGAAGTGCTTCAGAGCATTGTCTCGCGCCGGGTTTCACCAAAGGCACTGTCCGGGCCTATTGGGATGGCGCAGATGTCCAGCGAAGCCGCGCAAGAAGGACCATCGAGCTTTCTGGGTTTGATGGCGATTGTCAGCTTAAATCTCGCGATCTTCAACCTGCTGCCGATTCCGATTCTGGACGGAGGCACGCTGTTGCTGCTGCTGATTGAAATGCTGCTGCAACGAGAAGTGAGCCTGCAAGTGAAGGAAACCATCTTCAAACTGGGCTTCGTGTTCCTGATGATGGTAGTGGTGTTTGTGATTTACAACGACATCAGCCGGATTTTAACGAAGAGCTGAGTTGCGGCATCATACAATCACGGCACGCAAATTTTAAGCAGTTCACTTAGGGTCAGATAATTTCTAGTCCAACTTTGGGCCTGTTCGTCGCCGCGTTCGGCCTTCTTGCGAGTGCGTTGGAAAAGGCCGCTCTGAATCGCATAAACCTGGTTTTGAGCGGACCACATGTTCACGGCGAAAGGCATCTGCTTCACAATGCGCAGACCGGCTTGTAATTCGTTGAGCTTGTGTAGGCTGGAGGGATCCGCGGCGAAACGGCCGGAAAGCAGCTCGATTTTGCGGCGCAGTAGGAACTCGAGCGTGGTTTTGTCCAGCGCAATGTTACTCACCTGAGCTTCATGCAAGAGATCGCGGATGCGCTCGCCGTTAAGTTCTTCACTTGAACAGGCGCGGCGTAGCAAGCTATTCAGCGCGTACTCGACCGCAGCACTGAACTCGCGAGGGATGGGAGTTCCGAGGCTGGCGATAAAGCGCATCAACGCGGCGTGATGCTCATAGATCTGAAGGTAGGCAGCTTCTGCCTCTGCCACGGTAGAGGACAGAATGGTCCGGACGATCCTGCGCTGTTCGTCACGGAAGAGCGATCGCAGCGAGTAGGTCTTTTCACCAAATCGACGGTCCAGTAGACGAACCACCTCGGGAATGTCGACCCTGGTGAAAGATTCGCTGATCGCATCGAGCATGTCGCGGTATCTTACATCTCCATCGCTCTTCTGTACTCCGCCCGCCACGTTGTGGTCGCCGAAATGAACGACCCAGAAGATGAGCACTTCGGACTCCTGAGTCACGTTTGAGGTGAAGCGCGCCTGCCCCAGAGCCATCCGCAGCTTACCCGCATGGCCGGTGTGATAGTCCAGCCGCTTGACTGAAAAAGAGAAGATGTCGGTCCGCTCGCCATAGGGCGCGAAGAGGGAACTAATGGAGTAATGCGCCCCCACCTTTTCGAGGTCGACCATAGAAGGCTTGACGTAGCGGGAGTAGATGAGGGCCGCGTCACCGTACTCCGGCAAGTTACTTTTTGCGGTCGAGAGCCTTTCGAGAAACTGAAGCTCCGCCGGTTCGCCAAAAAGCTCTTCGGCGAGTTGAACGACGCGGCCTGCATACTGGATGACCTGAACGGTTTCAATGCCCGATAGTTCATCGAAGAACCAGCCGCAACTGGTGTACATCAGCATGGCGTGCCGCTGGAGTTCCATCAACTTCCAGACCGCAACTTGCTCTTCGGGAGTAAGTTCGCGCGCGAAATGTTCCTTGCCGAAGCGCTGCCGAACCGCCGGTTCCCGGTTCAGGACTACTTGGATGTAAGCGTCACGAGCAGCCCACGGGTCTTTGAGTAACTTCGATCCAAAGGCTTCATATCTAGGAGCCACAAAGTCGCGCAGCCAGTCGAGCGCGTCGCGCAAAGGCTTGCGCCATTCCTGATTCCAGCCCACGCGCCCGGAGTTACAGCCGCAGTTACTGCGCCAGCGCTCGATTCCGTGGATACAGCTCCAAGCGGTATTTTCGTAAATTTGCACTTCGTGCGTAGGCGGATGCTTGGCGAGGAACTCGCCGTAATTAGTGACCTTCGCCAGCCTTTCCGATTCGATGTAATTCAGCGCGTAAGCCAGTGCCATCTCTCCGTGGCGATGATGATGGCCATACGTTTCTCCATCGGTCGCGATGTGCATGAGCTGCGGCCAAGTACGGCTCTCGGAGAACGCGCCAGTAAGACGGGAGGCAAACTTCTCGCCGTTATCGAGCAGCTTCTCAAATGCGACGGCTTGCGATATCGGGCCGTCGTAGAAGAACAGCTTGATCTTGCGGCCGCTGGGAGTCACGAGTAAATAGGCGCGCGTAGGATCGATCTTCGAGCCGGTGACGTCAATCCAGTCGCCGCCGGTGAGTGGCCGGATGCAGCGGGCCTGATGAGGAGCAAGTATCGCAAACGTTATGCCGGCGTTGGCCATCAGGTCAAGCGATTCGAGATCAACGGCAGTCTCGGGCAGCCACATGCCTTCGGGCAAACGCCCGAAACGGCTTTTGAAATCTTCTAAGCCCCAGCGCACTTGCGTCTTCTTGTCGCGGCTATTCGCCAGCGGCATGATGATGTGGTTGTAGGCCTGCGCCATGGCCGAGCCATGACCGGAGAAAAGCTTTTGGCTGACCTTATCGGCTTGGAGAATCCCGTGGTACGTTTCAGGCGAGTGTTCGCAAGCCCAGGACAGCAGGGTGGGCCCGAAGTTGAAGCTCATCTTGGAGTAATTATTCACAATGCGCGTAATGCATTGCGAATCATCCAGAATGCGGGCGGCGAGATTGGGAGCATAGCACTCAGCGGTGATGCGCTCGTTCCAATCGTGATACGGATAAGCAGAGTCCTGCAGTTCGATCTGCTCCAGCCATGGGTTCTCGCGCGGCGGCTGATAAAAGTGGCAATGAATACAGAGATACTTCATGCCAGAACCTAAGAGCCGGGCAGTGAGATAGTAAACACGGCCCCATTCGAAGGTTCGCGATTTGCCGCGACTACGCGACCAGAGTAGTTCTTGACGATAGAGGAGACGATATGGAGACCGAGACCGGAACGTCCGGAACTTTTGGTCTTGGTAGAAACGTTCGAATGAAAAACGCGCGGCAGAAGGTCCGGCGGAATGCCTGGCCCGTTGTCTGAAACAGTGATGATCAGACCGGCGTCCGATTGCTGAGCAGCGATGTCGATGCGACCGGGTTTACGCATAATCTGGGCAGCATTTAGGAAGAGGTTGGCGAAGACACGCTCCCAATCTTTGGCGGAGCCGGGCAAGCGAATTTCGGCGGGGAGCTGGTGCACGAATCTCACGCGAGGTTTGCGGCCGGCAATGCAGTAATCCGTGACCGACTGGCTGGCGTGTTCGACGACGGTAGCCAGATTCGGAGTGGTATCGGGAATGGAACCAAGCAGGCGCTTTCCGCGCGCCACGCTGCGGGTAAGGGTTGCAGCGAGCGGCTTCCATTTCTTATCGGTAAAGAGCAGTTCCGCAGCCTCGGCAATAGTCTCAAAAACATTATTCAGGTCATGCACCAGGCTTTCGTGCGTGAGATCTGCTTCGGAAGCTTCTTCCATAAAGTTGCGGGCTACTGCGTGCTCCTGCGAAGCGTTTCGAAAAACTCGGGAAAGGACACGGAGGCCGCTTCGGCGTCGTGAATCATGCAACCGTCGCCCGTTGTGAGCGCAGCGACGGAGAACGCCATGGCTATGCGATGATCGCCGCCGGAAAAGATCTCAGCGGATCGGAGCTTCTGTCTTCCTGGAATTCCGATGCTGTCAGGGGTGGTGCTTACTTCCACGCCCATGGCGCGCAGGTTGCCGGCGATAGTCTCAAGGCGATCTGTTTCTTTGACACGCAATTCGCCCGCGTCGCGTACCATCAGCCCCTCTTCGCTCAGAGCGCCAAGGATGGATAGTATCGGAATTTCATCGATCAGGGCGGCCGTGGTAGCTCCTTCCGTAATGCCTCCCCGGATACGCGAACTTTTGATCTGCAGATTGCCGATCAGCTCCCCATTGATCTGCTCGATATGCAAGATTTTAATGGACGCGCCCATGGAGCCCAGGAAATCAAGCAGAGCGGTTCGCGTGGGGTTTAGGCCCACGTTGGTGATGATGAGGTCTGCCTCGCGCAGAATGAGAGCGGCCACGATGAAAAAGGCGGCCGAGGAGATGTCGCCTGGCACTACCAGACGTTTACCTGTCAGTTCCGACCCGCCGGTGACCCGCACAGCGCGCGGTCCGACGGATATGTCGGCGCCCAGCTCAGCGAGCGCGATTTCAGTGTGATCTCGCGTGGCGGTGGTTTCGCGGACTATGGTTTCGCCTTCGGCGTACAGGCCGGCGAGCAGAACGCAGCTTTTCACTTGCGCGCTGGGAACGGGCAGCTGGTAATCAATGGCGCGGAGAGGACTGCCGTGAATGGTTAGCGGCGGGAATTGATCGTTCATTGCGTCTATACGGGCACCCATATCGGACAACGGCGCAATGATGCGGCGCATGGGCCGCTTGACTAGAGAAGAATCGCCGCTGATCTCAGTTGTGAACGGCTGGGCGGCCAGGATGCCGGACAGCATGCGGATGGTAGAGCCAGAGTTTCCCGCGTCCAGGAAGTGTACGGGCGGCTGCAGCCCGCGAGTGCCCTTTCCCTGGACGGTAAGGATCCGGCGGTCATCCTCCTCGGTGAACGCATACCGGATTCCAAGCTCTTCCATGCACGTGAGCGTGGATTGGCAATCTGCCCCAGTCGAATAGTTGTAGATCTGCGATTCGCCTTGCGCAATGGAGGCGAGCATGGCGTAGCGATGAGAGATGGACTTATCGCCTGGGACGGTCACAACGCCGTGAACGCTCTGCGCGGGCGCGACTTGTTCAATCATGGAATTCGTATTGTAGCTTCGAGGCGGCGGGTCGGCACGTCTGCAAAGCCACGTCGTGCGCAAGCGCCAGCCGCGCGCATCCATTAGCTGCGGAAATCGAGCTTTTCGGCTTCGAAGCGCTCTCCTTTACCTGATTCGCGGACGACTACAGACTCACGCACCAGGGAAAAGAGCGTTGCGATGACTTGGAGGGCGAGGAGGATGATCCAGATATTCATGCCTGGTATTTCGCATTCGGCATGCCATGGCTGCTCTTCCTATAAGTTATTGAAAGGATTAAGCCTCTTCGACTTGCTTAAAGCTCTGTTCCGATTTGGAAGAGGCACGCCGTTTCGCGATGAAACGCGCCGTTCCGGTTTGGTTTGGAAACCTTGGTAGCGGGACCACCGGCTTCAGCGGAAGGCTCTGAGCTTGAGGAAGCTAGATGGAAACAGAGTTCAGGGCTGCGGAACTGCTGAGATCGGTCTTGATCTGGGAGAGCGCCTGAGAGAAGATGTTGTGAATAGTGCTGGATTGAGAGGCACCGGAATCCCCGTAGTGTTGATGGGCCGCACTGGCGGTGGAGTCGTTCGCGCTTTGGGAAGCGTGTGAGAAGAGATCGGAGAACTTGCCGGTTTGCGAAGCATGTTGGAAGTTGCTGGCTATCTGATTTAAGGTATTGGCTTGGGCAGAACCCGCAGAGGCCTTCCCGAATGAGGCGGCACTGGCAGTTTGAAGCTGCTGAGCGACTTGAGAGGTGATCTTCTTGAACTCGGCCGGGTTTTGCTGGCTGAGATTTTGCAGTTGGGTGAACAACATACCGGGGTCTGAAACGTTAGCAGCATCCTTTACAGAGCTGAATTGGGGCGCCGGAGCGCTGCTGGCTTTGGCGGCCTTCGACCCGTGTAACCCTTCAAGCTTCGTGAGAAGAGAACCTGCTACTCCGGCAATTGCTGTTAAACCCATCCGAGTTTCTCTTCGACCGGCAAATTAGAATTTCTAGGGAAAGCGCTTTTTTTTCTTTTTGAGGGGTGGCGGAGTTCACCTTACTTGCCGATTTCATAGGATATAGGTAGCAGTGGAGGGAGGTCGCGGTGATGAGTCTCCGGACCGGTCGTTGTAAAGCGTCCCGAATGGCAGTGGGGGTGCTCTGGGTTGCATTCCTTTCATTAACGGTTCGTCCGGCTCCAGCGCAAAGAGCCGGGGGCAGCGCGGGCGGAACCAACGCGGGCTCTCCGAACGCCGGTGCGGGATCTATCGGATCCACCGGTAGATCGCCTTCGATAGGCAACGCCGGCTCGATTCCATCCTTGCCTGGGGGCGGCGCTGGTTCGCATCCTGTCTTTTTCTATGGGAAGGTTCTCATGGATGATGGCTCCAAGCCGAACGTAGACACTCGGATTGAGCGGGTATGCGGCGGGAACGCACGCCTCGAAGGGCATACAGATACCAAGGGCCAGTTCTCCTTCCAAGTGGGGCAGAACGCCATGTTGGATACCGACGCCGCGGACCCCATGTCCGGCGGCTATGGAAACGCGGGTGCGATGGGGAGTTCGACCCGGCGCACGAGTGGAGCAGGCAATAACGCTCAAAGCGCTGCCTTGTGGGGATGTGAGCTACGGGCCGCTTATCCGGGTTACCGGTCCGAAACGGTAGACCTGAGCCGCTATAGATCGGACGGGGATCTGGACACGAACATTGGCACGATTATCATGCACCGTTTGGGAAGTACGCCGGCGGGCACCATCAGCGTGGCAGATGCGCTAGTGCCCAAACAGGCGCGCAAGGCTTACGACAAGGGCGTGCAGCTAGCGTCCAAGGGAAACTTCGAAGAGGCTGAAAAGCGGCTTAAGGAAGCGACGGGCGCGTATCCGAAGTATGCGACGGCGTGGTTTTCCCTCGGCGAATTGCAGCAGAAGCGGGGTAACTCTGCGGACGCGACAAAGTCGTACCAAGCCGCTGTAGCGGCCGACGCGAGGTACGCAGAGGCGTATGACCGGCTGGCGCTGCTCTCCGCGCAGCAAGCGCAATGGGAAGCTACAGCGCAGTACAGCGAGCAAGCCATTACGCTCGATGCAGCGGATTACCCGAGTTCGCTGTGGTACAACGCGGTGGCAAATGTTCAATTGAAAAAGCCGGCGGAAGCAGAAAAGAGCGTCCGGGAGCTGTTGCGAAATGACAAGGCACACCGGTTTCCCGAAGCTGAAAATATGTACGGCCAACTGCTGTTGAACCGCGGCGAGAACGGTGAAGCTGCGGAGCATTTGCGAGCCTATCTTGCCATTGCTCCGAATGCGAAAGGCGCGGCTGCGGCTAAGCAGTTATTGGCGAAACTGGACGGAACGAGAGCAGCGCCGGAAAACTGAGGTAGGTGGCGCGTTGGGTAATTCCTCCGGGCTTTTCCTGCGAGCGCATGGGTCAAGCGCGGTACTCTGGGAGTAAATGGCGTTAACTGAGCCGGCCCCTGCTGAGGCGCAACCGGATTCGTCGCGAGAGCGGTTGGCGGAGTTGCGCGAGACGTTGTTAACACTGCACAAGGCATTGCTTGATTCGGAGCGAACGTCGTATGAGATTGTTCACGGCGCCATCGCATCGCCAAGTGCGTTTCTGCAACTGTTGATTAACGATAACTCGTTTGCATGGCTGCGGCCGGTCACTACTTTGCTCGTGCAGATTGATGAGGGCCTGGCGGCGAAGAATCCGCCGCGCACGTCGCGCGAGTTCGAGCAGCTCATAAAGGACACCCGGGCTTTGCTGTCCCCTTCTCGGGAGGCTGACGATTTCTGGAAGCGGTATGCGGCGGTGGTGCAGCGCGATCCGGGCGTAGCGGTACTGCACGAGCAGATGGCGAAGCAGCTGGGCTGAGCAATTGGTTGACGAGGTCGGTTTGCCCGCTAGCGATACGCCGGGACGCCGGTCACTCTTTCTCCGATTACTAATGTGTGGATGTGCTCGGTGCCCTCATAGGTTTTGACGGACTCAAGATTGCACATGTGACGCATGATGGGGTATTCGTCCATAATTCCGTTGGCACCCAGCAGATCACGGCTGAGACGGGCGCATTCAAGAGCTATGGCCACATTGTTGCGCTTCAGCATGGAGACGTGGGCGGGATCCAGTTTTCCGGAGTCCTTCAGTTTGGCGACGTGAAACGCGAGTAGCTGGGCTTTGGAAATTTCGGTGATCATCCAGGCGAGCTTCTCCTGCACGAGCTGGTGCCCGGCGAGTGGTTTCTCGTCGAACTGTTTGCGCGTAAGCGTATAGCTGCGTGCCGTTTCGTAGCAATCCATGGCAGCACCCAGGACGCCCCAGCCGATGCCGAAGCGGGCTTGCGAGAGGCAACTGAGAGCGGATTTGAGCCCTTTGGCGCACGGGAGCTGATTGGCTTCCGGGATAGCGCAATCGGCGAAGTGCAGGCTTGAAGTGACCGAGGCGCGCATGGAAAGCTTGCCGTGCAGGTCGCTCGCCGAATAACCTGGCGTGCCTTGCTCGACGAGAAAGCCGCGGACTCCGTCTGGAGTTCGCGCCCATACAACGGCGAGGCCGGCGACGGAACCGTTAGTGATCCAAGTTTTCTCGCCGTTAAGGACCCAACGATCGCCGCGCTTTTCAGCGGTGGTGCGCATGCCGGAAG
>CAXUCT010000174.1:0-8365 GCA_964249415.1 uncultured Bryobacteraceae bacterium
GTCTTTTCGCCGGCGGCTCGCGAGGCGGCGAGCAAGCGGTCGAAAAACGCTTGGTTATTAGTGAACGCGCCGATGTTGTGATGGCCGAGCGCAATGCCGATGGCTCCGGTGAGCGTGGCTGCGTCCACCATATGGGTCGCGTGATGACGAAGCGCATAGGTGATAGCGTCCGCCAAAATCAGCCGCCCTTCTGCGTCGGTATTCAGCACCTCAATGGTTTTTCCCGCAAGCGAAGTGACAATGTCTCCGGGGCGCTGAGCGTTTCCGTTCAGCATGTTCTCAACCGTGGGAACGTAGCCCGTCACGGGAAGCGAAGGCTTTAGCTGGGCAATGGCTCTCATAGCACCCATCACGGCAGCAGCCCCGGCCATGTCGTACTTCATCTTCTCCATGCCGTCTGCGGGCTTAATTGAGATGCCGCCGGTGTCGAAAGTGACGCCCTTGCCGATGAGCGCTAGATGATCTTCTCCAATGGGAATGGAAGGGCGGTACTTCATCACGATCAGGAAGGGCGGATTGCTGCTCCCCTGGGCCACCCCCAACAGAGCGCCCATCCCTAGTCCCTTCATGGCGTCTCCGTCGAGCACTTCGCATTCGAGGCCGAATTCCACGGACATCGATCTAGCGGCCTCGGCCAGCGTTTCGGGCAGCAGCTTGTTGGGCGGCTCGTTCACCAGGTCGCGTGTCAGGTTCTGGGCCTCCGCAATGATGCGGCCACGATCCATCAACGGCTGGATCATGTGGGTATCGCCGCCCGGTACCAGCAATACGAACTCATCTATATGCTTCTCATTCTTCTTCGGATCGGACTTATATTTATCGGCCTCCCAAGCACCCAGAACCGCGCCTTCCACTAACGCTTCGGCGTGTTCGGCCGCACGGATGCTATCGAGCAGCAGAGCAATGCTGTGCACTCCCTTGCTCTTCAGTCCGCGGACCAACGCGCCACCGATTCTGCGCGCTTCAGCACTCGAGAATTTTGCCCGTTTCCCGCCACCGATGGCAATCAGGCGCTTCGCACTTGTGCCTTGGGGCCGATGTAACGTGGCCATCTCGAATGCCTTTCCGGTAAACTCGCCTGAGGCCCGAAGCTCGGCTAGCCAGCCGGACTGGGCCGCGATTTCCGGATCGGCTTCCGCGCCTTTCGTGTCTTCCAACTCAAAGGCGATGACCGCCAGTGCATCGACGGCCAGCTTTTCAACGGGGGACGTTTCAAATCTAATCTGCATAGAAGGGAACGATGCTACTGGCGCGGGCGTCTCGCCATAGCAGCCTTTGCTTCAGCTTGCATCTCCTTGGCCTTGGTAGCTTCGCGCTTGTCGTGAAACTTTTTGCCCTTTGCCACCGCGATCTCTACTTTGATATGGCCGCCCTTGAGATAAAGCTTAGTAGGAACCAGCGTCAGTCCCTTTTCGCGGGTCTCGCCGCGCAGCTTCTCAATCTCCGATCGATGCAGCAGGAGTTTGCGTTTGCGAGCCGGCGCGTGATTCATGATGTTGCCGTGCGAATACTCGCTAATGTGCGCATTCACAAGCCACGCTTCGTTTTCGGTAACCTCCGCGTAACTCTCTTTGAGCTGAATTTTGCCACTCTTAGCCGACTTTACTTCCGTACCCGTCAGCACAAGTCCGGCTTCGTACCTGTCAAAGAGGTGAAAATCGTGTCCGGCAGAGCGATTGTCGCTCAAAATCTTCAGGTTACTGATTTGGGCCACGCGGTTTAGCCGCCGTTTCTAACATCTCTAGGCTTCAGACCTCGTTTGGTTTCGGGAAAGTTCCACGGCAAGTCTAGTCGAAACGTCTTCTCTGCATGTGGGAGAGAAAAAGACTTTCCGTGCAACAGTGTTTCTTGTACTGCCTCTGCGAGAAATCCAACTGCGATTATATTTTACGCGGATCGACAACTCTTCGGGGCGGTGTGAGGTCCGGAGCGCCGCCTTTGCGAATCCGAACGCCTCGCGCTCCCGTAGTCTAACATTGGGCTTGGATACACCTAAATTGAAGGTTTCTAATCAATTACAGAGTTCAATCGCGCTCCTATGCGCGGTGATGCTGATAGCGCCGCCTGCCGGGGCTAGCACCAGGCAAGGCGATAAGGCATTCAAACTCGGCCAGAAGGCGGAGGCCCGAAACGATTTCGATACGGCGCTCAGCTATTTCGACCAGGCGCTCGCGACCGACTCCCAGGAAACCACCTACATGATCGCCGACCAGCGGCTGCGTACTAAGGTTTCCCAAATCCACGTTGCGCAAGGGAGGGCTCTCCGACAGCAGCAAAGATTGGACGAAGCGCTGGTGCAATTTCAGAGGGCATTTGTAGCCGATCCCTCCTCGCAGTTGGCGCTCCAGGAGCTTCGTCAAACCACGGAAATGATCAGGGAGCGCTCTATGGGTCCTGTGGGCGTGCCCGTTTTAACTCCGGCCGAGCGGGCGCGCCAAGAGACCGAAAAACGGATTAATTCGCTTGAGGCGCCCCCCGCCTTACGGCCGATCAACAGCCAGATCAGCAGCATCAAGATGAACAACCAGCCGGCGCGGGTGCTCTATGAGACTGTCGCGAAGCTTGCTGGAATCAACGTCCTGTCGGATCCGCAAGGAATTGAAACGGTACAGGGGAAGAACTTCAACCTAGACCTAAACAATGTCACGTTGGAAGAGGCACTTAATTACATCGCTCTGGAGACTCATACCTTTTGGAAGCCAATCAGCCGTAACGCGATTTTCGTGACCATGGAGAGCGATACCAAGCGCCAGGAGTATCAAGATGAGGTGGTTCGGGTCTTCTATATTCAGAACGCCAGCACGCAGAATGAGTTCACGGAAATCTTCAACGGCGTCCGCACGGTTGCGAAGCTGACCACCGGAGTTTTTTCCATACCCAGCCAAAATGCGATTGTGGCCCGTGGCACGTCGGATACGATCGCGCTTGTCGAAAAGCTGGTTCACGAATTGGATCGGCCGAAAGCGGAGGTGATGATCGACGTAATTGTCATGCAAGTTAGCAAGACTACGGCCACTAATATCGGCGCGTCGCTTTTTGGCCAGGGCGGCCTGGGCACCGGCGGGAATGGGATACCTTTCAATTTCAATCCCCGGTATCCGAGCGCCACCCCTGCTACTACGAATAACAGCGGGACTGCCGCCACTAACGGCACTGCGGGAACCGCGGCGAACAGTGGTACACCCACTGCCGGGACCCCCGCGACCAGCGGTATACCCACGGCTACGACTTCCACCACCACTACTACAGCGCAAGCCTTTACTCTCGCCCGAGCCGGTCACTTTTCGAGCGCCGATTACACCACGACCCTGCCGAGCACCGTGGTGAACGCGCTGATGAACGACAGCCGGAGCCGCGTGCTGCAGCGTCCGCAGGTGCGCGCAACGGATGGCGGTAAAGCGTCCCTGAAGATTGGACAAAAGATTCCGTATGTCTCTGGATCGCTTAACTCCGCTGTTGCTACCCCCGGCTCCATCCCGTACGCCACAACCCAATTTCAGCAGATAGACGTCGGCACCCAAATCGATCTGCAGCCGCATGTAAACGGCACCGAAGATATCAGCATGCATATTAAAGTAGAGGTGTCGAACGTCCCCACTTCCGTCCTGATCGCCGGTGTTTCGGAACCTATAATTTCGCAGCAGGTGGACGAAGCCGATATCCGCATGAGGGATGGCGAAGTAAGTATTTTGGGTGGATTGTCCGACAAAGAAAGCAGCCTAGCAATATCCGGCTTTCCGGGTCTGACGAACATCCCTTTACTCGGATACCTCTTCGGAGAAAAAGATCGTAAAAGGACAGATAGCGAAATTTTGATCGCCATGATTCCGCATATTGTCCGCGCGCCAGACGTCAGCACGATGGGTCAGGAGGGCATACTGGCAGGCACGGAGCGGGTGGTGAGAGTGGAACGCCGGGGCGACGGTAGCACTGCGCCGGTGAGTCCTTCCCCTGAGACGCCTCGGATAGGAACCCCGATCACGCCCCCGGTTCCCCTTTCGCAAACGCCCGTTACGCCATCCATAAATTCGCATCCCCAGAGCGCGCCGGCATCTGTTCCTCCCGCGCCCATCCCGACTACGACGCCTCCCAATAACGTGCAGCCGGGCGTCAGCCCTCCACAATAGTGAAAACTTTAGCTTGGAGTTCGAAGTACATGCGGCCCACTAAATCAGCTTCCGGCTTGCAACGGCGTCGTCAAACGCAGGCCGGGCTCACGTTGATTGAACTAATTGTCGCGTTTACCATCTTGCTGATCCTCACCACGATGGCTGTTCCCATGGCGCGCTTTCAGATCCGCCGTCAACGCGAGAAGGAGCTTCGGCAGGACCTCCACGACATGCGTGCCGCCATTGATAAGTACAAGGATTTCTGTGACCAGGGTAAGCTTCAATCCACCAACGCTGACGCCTACTGTTATCCACTGACGCTGGAAGCTTTGGTGAATGGGGTGCCACTGACAAACACGCTCAGCGGCAACGGCCAAAGCGGCAAAATGCGCTTTCTGCGCCGCATCCCCAAAGACCCTATGACTGGCGACACCGATTGGGGAAAGCGAAGTATGCAGGACGATCCGGATTCCAGCTCCTGGGGCAGTCAGAACGTCTTTGACGTCTATTCAAAGACGATGGACAAAACGAGCGACGGGACGGCGTATTCGGAATGGTGAGAATAGGCAAGCTCAAAAAGTCGCTGCGCGGTTTTACGCTGATCGAGCTAATGGTTGTGATGGCGATCATCTCAATCCTCCTGGCCATTGCACTTCCCATTTATCAGAAGTCGATCGTGCGCGCTAAAGAGAGCGTTCTGCGCAACAACATATTCACTTTGCGCACCATGATCGACGAGTACACCATTGACAAGCAGAAAGCGCCCGATTCGCTCCAGGCGCTTGTGTCCGAAGGCTATTTACGGCAAGTTCCACAGGACCCTATGACGAACTCCGACCAGACTTGGCGCATCATCATGGAAGATACGCCTGCCGGTGGCAGCACGAACGCGCCGGGCATCTTTGACGTAAAGAGCGGCTCAGACAAAACGGCGCTGGACGGTACTCAGTATGCAGAATGGTGAGCAGCTACTGACTTGCTAAACTGAGTTTCGTGCCCTCAATCCCCGATCGTCTAACGGTAGGACAGCGGCCTTTGGAGCCGTTAATCGTGGTTCGAATCCATGTCGGGGAGCCAGTACTTTCACGCAGTGACCCACCAAGCTGCATCGAATTAAGCGAGTCCACGCGTGATCCTGGCAGAGCAGCGCGCTTTCATAGCTTCCAACACGCATTAACTGTGTGCCCTCAGCTTTCTGTAACGGCGTCATACCTGAGTTAGGCTCGCGCGATTCGCAATACGTCCCTATACTCGGCTCAGCTCTATCCTTCTTTGTGAGGGCTAGGGCATCAAGAAAGGGCCGTGTATGCCAACAAACCACCTCGCCGGGCGTCTTACTTCCGCACTGGCGTTTAGCTGTTTCCTCTTTTCAAGTCCTTGCGATGCGCAGGATTTTAAGAAGCAAGTCATTTACCAGATTGTTACTGATCGCTTCTTTGATGGCGACGCCACTAACAACAATCCTCCTCAGAGTGCGGGTCTCTATGACTCGACACATACGAACTGGAACATGTACTGGGGCGGAGACTTAGCGGGAATCCAGCAGAAACTATCGTATCTGCAAGGCATGGGCGTGACGGCGCTGTGGATTTCGCCACCGCTGGACAACATCAATGTAAACATCCCTGATGGAAGCGGAAACGCTACCGCGCCCTACCACGGATATTCGGTACACGATTTCATGCGCATTGAAGAGCATTTCGGGAATTCCGCTAATTCTTGGGCAGCCTTTGACAATCTGGTGCAGGCCGCGCATACCTTGGGCATTAAAATCATCGTGGATTTCCCGGTGAACGACAGCAACCCGAATTCACAGGGTGAAGACGGCGCGCTCTACAACAACGGAACACTGGTTACCACTTACAACAACGATCCAAACGGCTGCGCCGGTGGAACCGTAGGCGGATGCGTTTATCACCACACGCCTTCAATTCCGAGTTGCTTCTGCGATCGCTTTCAGATTCAGTACGACACACTTGAAGGGTTGGCTGACTTTAATCACGAGGATTCTACAACAGACAGCTACTTGAAAACGGCCGTTCATACGCTACAACAACATGGCGTCGATGCATTTCGCATTGACGCCGTGAAGCATGCCACCTGGGGTTGGGAATACAGCTTGGCGAACAGCGTTTTTACTTACGGCCCCAGCTTCTTATTCGGCGAGTGGTTTCTTACCAGCACCAGTGACCCGTTCTATCACGACTTCTATAAATACGCTAACAAGAGCGGCATGTCGGTGCTGGATTACGCCCTTTTTCAAGCCGTCCGAGACGTGTTTGCCTCAAACAATAATTTCTCAGAGATTGATAGCCTCATCGGCGTCGAAAATTCAAACTTCACTTGGCAGAACGATCTGGTGACGTTCTTCGATAATCACGACAATCCCCGTTTTCTGAACCTGAACAATAACACTAACCGCCTGAATGAGGCCACTGCCTACCTTCTAACGGAGCGTGGGATTCCAGTAGTTTACTACGGCGACGAACAGTCTCTATTTACCAGCACAAACGGTGGAAACACGCCGTATAACCGGCAGATGATGTCTTCCTTCAGCACCACGACCACACAATACAACCTGACCAAGGCCCTATCCGCGCTTCGACAAAACAACGACGCGATCGCTTATGGAAGCCACAAGCAACGGTGGATGAACAATGACGTGTATGTTTACGAGCGCCAGTTTTACAACAGTGTCGTGTTAGTCGCAATTAATAAGAACGACACCGCTAGTTACTCTGTCGGCGGGCTAAGTACAGCTTTGACAGCTGGCTCCTACTCAGACTATCTTGGCGGCCTGATGAATGGGTCGTCGATTACGGTGAGCGCAGGAACTGGCGGTAATAACCCGGTTGCCGCTTTCACGCTGAACCCACACGCAGTCGCCGTCTGGCAGATGGTCGGCAGTATTCCGGCTCCGGAAGTAGGTTCCGTGGGTCCCACTACTGCACAATCCGGCGTGAAGGTAACGGTATCCGGTCAGGGCTTTGGAACCTCTATCGGGTCAGTTTCCGTGGGAACCACCACTGCAACAGTTAACGCCTGGTCGAACACTAGCGTGACATTCACCGTGCCATCGATAGCGAACGGTGTCTATAGCGTTCAACTCAGAAGCGCTACTGGCGTTGCCGCTAATACGGTTCAGTTCACTGTCTTGGCAGCCCCACTAATTCCGGTCACATTTACCGTGAACAACGCGAGTCCCACCAATACAGGTGACTACATCTTCCTCACGGGAAACACCGTCGAATTAGGCAATTGGGGTTCGCCTACACCGACTTTCGATAACACTGTCGGCCCACTGCTTACACCTAATTATCCCAATTGGTTCATAAACGCCTCCGTGTCCGCCGGACAGCCGATTCAGTTCAAATTTGTCAAAATTGCGGCGGACGGAACTGTCACTTGGGAAAACGGGAGCAATCACACCTATACAGTCCCAACTACCGGGATAGGAAGTGTAACGGTTAACTGGCAATACTAGAGCACGACAAAAGGGAAGGATTGCCCGGCAAAGTTGGACGGCCCCACTTAGTCGAATCGAAAGGCAACGATCTCGCTTCCGATGGGTACTCCGCCCACTATCCTTATATGTACAACCGCTGAAAATGGTCCAACGGTCTGTCGTGCGTTTCGAAAACGGCTGATCAGATCGCGCAGCTTGTCTGCGCGGCAAACGAATTCCACCGCCCCTTGTGTTCCGAAAGTTGTGGTGCCGGCAAGCACCAGCCGATGGGGGCCGCTTTGTGCGCCCGAGCTCATCTCGATCAGAGCGTAGTCTTCCGTGATCGGCAGATCCTTCGACCCGTAATAAATAGCATTTTCCTCGGGCTTCGGATGCGCGTTCGCTATCCCAAGATCCCCCGATCTGCCGGGTATCAGCAGCCGCCGAAATGAAAAATCTTTGTCGGGTGGTAACTCACCGACGGGCAAGTTTTCTGAAGGAGAGCCGACGAAGATCACGTCTCTACCTTTTGTGTCGTCCCAGTTCAGAAGCCTGCCCCGTTTCAGAATGAAGTGGCGGCCTAGTTGGTCAAACGTATCATGTAATTAGTTGACGGCCATTACCTCGCCAACTCCGGTGTATTGATCGAAGATGATCGCCGGATGTTCGCTATCCGGCCGTACGTAACGCAGTCCGGTCTCCGGCCGCCCAGTGAATTCCGCGTTGCTGAATACAACTAGCGGCGGTTCCGCATCCGGCAACGCTACCCGCCAAAATTCCGCGAGAGCTGTATCAGGGCGCGGCTGTGCGT